>CAZPBZ010000088.1:0-6052 GCA_964584765.1 uncultured Thermodesulfobacteriaceae bacterium | reverse complement strand
TCCGGGTTAAAAAAGAAACGGATTAACAGTTTTATCCTCGTCTTTGAGGCTATGAGACCTGCAAATAGATTCTCCATAACTGAACACCTTATGAGTAGTATATCTACTCATAACATATCATACGTGTTTGTCAAGATGTCTTGTAACTACTCAGGTCAAAGTTCCGGGGTTCACGGTTCAGGGTTGGCACTTTATAGCGAAGAGCCCAAAATATCTTTTGGTACTTTTTTATATCAATTTTTAGTTGACGAACACCTCAGGGTGTATGGTTCGACTTTGGAACGTTCTAAGTCCTTCTTCTTTATCCGAGCCCTCAATAATTTGGTTCTGTTGTAGAAATCCTGCAAGTTCTGGATGTCTCTAACTACTTTCTGTATCTTTGTCATTTTTCAATGCCTCAATATCTGCAATATCTTGCTTTGAATTTCTAAAACGTTTCATCCAGATTAAATCCTCACGACTTGCAATACATGTTAAGCCGTATTCAGTCTCCTCGACAACAGCATTCTTAATTATTTCTTTATGTCTTTCTTCATTGCCTACCAGCAAGTCTATTGTAAGCGAATCTTCCCCTTCAATTTTGGTTAGTCTGTGAAGTATAATATTCGTATTTTTAAAGCTCCGTTGGTTCGCTTCAAATGTATACCCCATTTTTTTCAAGATGGATTTGAGATCATCAATGTCTTCAGCAAGAAGCAGAAGATCAATATCTTTGGTATACCTTGGTTTGGTATGAAACGATAACGCAATGCCTCCAACAACCGCATACTGAATATTTGCTTCATTTAGCTTTTTAATTATAGAAAAGAATTCGTCGTATATATTCATAATCTTGTTGTCGAACGCTCACGGTTCAGTGGTAGGCAGGGCATAAATGGTCTGCTACATGGGCACGACCGGGAAAAATAGCGGATCATTTTAACTGCCTGAATCTTAAAAAAAATAAAAATGAGCTGCATTTAATTGCTGCTTATCTCCATCCTCCGGCACAGCTTATTTCCCTTTAGCAAATCACAAACCATTTGGTCAAGAAAATTAAATATTCTTGCTGGCCATCTACAAGAAGTTCCTGGGGGAAGAGTACCCGGACAGATGCTAAAATCTATGACAATATGAATATTTTGTCATATTTTATTAAAATTTCTTAATCGGAACTTTTTCGAGGCGGGAATTTTTTGGGAGAAATCACAGATTGCGGCAAATGGTAGCTACGCTACCTTTTTTATCTGCTCCACATCTCTGTAGAAATCTTCTGCCAGCTTTTCAAGACTTACAAACAGGTTTCATTGTTGGTATATTATGCCAATAAGGTAAAACTGTCAATCACCTTTGGTTAACACAAAAAAGTGCCTGGACTATGACACTAAAGGTCTATAATAGATAGCACAACAGGCTACAGGAGAATACTGTGAGAAACAAAACTGTCTCAGTGCGGCTGGATTCTGAGACCCTGGGAGTCTTGGATCGATGCATCAACAACCCCCCGTAAATTCAATGAGTTGTAGAATTTCCGAGACGTTCAATTACAGATTGGAGGAAAATATTATAAATCAGAAATCTAGGCCTGATGCCGGAGGCCCTGTGATTTCCTTTCATCCCATGATTAAAGGAGACATCTTTTACTGGGAGAGGGGGGTCTGGGATGAGGATATGGTTCGTAACCTTACGAAAGCCAGGGCAATTATATTACCTCAGACGGTGTCCAGAGAACTCTATTCCCTGTGCCGCACCCTGTGTGCCGATGTTTTTCCGAACTACAATATTCGCTTTAAGTGGGAGGGGAAGGTGGGAGATACCCTGCTATTCTGGAGTTGCGGGATTTCTCACCCGAAGACGTGGATCTTTCCCCGAGTGGAAACCATGTTAGGCGATCACCCTGAAATGAGCCACCGTCCCAGGCTCCCGGATTATCCATTTGTGATCAAGGGGACCAGTGGGGGAGAGGGGACCCAGATTTGGCTGATAGAAGACGCCCAGGATCTGAAGCAGGCAACAGAAATACTCAAGCATTTTGAAATACAGGGCATTTTCGGCTTTGTATTGCAGGAATTTATTCCTAATCTCCAAAGGGGTCTCAGGGTTGTGATCATAGGAAATCATATCCAGAGCTACTGGCGATGCAACACATCGGGTTTTTTCCACAATATTGCAAGGGGTGGACAAATTGATGTCCGGTCCTATCCGGAGTTGCAAGCAATAGGAAGAGATGCAGTAAAAGAGCTTTGCATATATACTGGAATAAATATGGCAGGTTTTGACCTTGTTTTTTTGGAGGGATCTAATATTCCCCTATTTATTGAGATCAATTATACCTTCGGTCGAACCGGCTTAGGAGGCTCTGACACCTTTTATGAATTTTTTGAGAATGAGGTTAACCAGTGGTTGGAGACATGTAGTTAGCAGAGAGGGGTCGGGTACAGGCCTGGCCTTTTATAAGGCCCAGGAGGCGGCTCAACAATGGCTTCCTTCCGAATATCACCACCACGGCTGCGGCCGTTGCTGCCGCCAGGGGGATTGCAGCCTGCCGGAAGGGGCATGGCAGGGTGAAGTCGCTTCAGAGATACCATGGGGATATTGGGCAGAAATAGTGTTGCGGGTTGCGGGTTCAGCGGAAGAGGAAGATATGTGATAACGATGAAACCGGAAGATGTCAAAACAATATCAAGCGAAAGCCATCTCGATGAAATCATAGACTCGGGCTGGACGATAGTGGGACCCAGAAAGGACACGCAGAAAGATCTGCGGTTTGCAAAGAACTTCTTTAAACGCAATATGGAATTCGTACCTGAGCATGTTTTGGAGGCTGACGGCTTCGAGATCGTTCTGCCAAGCCCTTTCACGCGTGGTTATCAGCTCATGTTTAAAGACAAAGGACAACTGATCCGCTACACCAGAAGCCAGTACACGCTCACCTCAGGTAAAACCGAGATCCCTCTCTATGTCATTCTGAACGAAGACAAGATAAACCAGTAGGTTCTTGGCCTTTTTGTAACCATTCGCTAACCCCGAACTTTGAACCTTTGAACCTTTGAACCTTTGAACATTTGAACACCTACTATTAATTCCTGATATGCCGGGAGACATAAGAGACAAACCATATCTGATTCATAAAGACATACTGGGACTGAACTTTATCAAAGCCCCTGGCATTTATCTCTACAGGAGGCATTATCGTTCAGGTTTGCGCTCCCATATCATGCAGGTATTAAACCCAGAGGATGTTGAAAAGGAGAAAAAAGGAATCATCATTGATGGATTCAGGTGGTATCCGAGGGCCGAGCCATTAAAGATGTTGAGGATATTCAGAAAAAGATTCAATACATTGGAAGACGCTGAGGAAGAGCTGAAGAGAGTCAGAATCATTCAAACCTACCTGGCCCCTGATTATCTCGCCATGCCCGGGGAGTTTCTCGTGGATTATTCAAGGCATTGGAAATGCGAGGTCCTTCTTTGCGGTTTGCAGGAGTATGTGCAAGGTCAGATATTGGACCCGTGGGGTCTGTTGAACAGAGACCATTTGGCTTCACTTCGGTATGACATGGGTTTTGACAATACTGAGGATCCAGTCAGGACAAGCGACCAATGGATACGCAGTGTTCGGAAAAGGGCTGATAACTTCATAAAAAAATTGAAAAAAATGATTGCGGAGACGGGTCATGTCCCGGATCTTGCGGGCGCAGGGAACCTTATCCTGACCCGGTCCGGGAATATCAAGCTTGTGGATATCAACAATGTTTCCAGGGTCTCGTTCGATCCGGTTATTAATCTTGATGACAGGGGATACCCAGTCTGTGATAAATCGATTGAAGCTCTATTCCTCATTGAGCAGAAATTGCTCGGCCGATCTTCACTCAGAACCGAACCAATTTATGATACGTTCCTTGATCCTGAAAGAATGGAAGAAGTTAGGGCATTAGATGAGGAGTTTCGGATTTCCCTGGCAGCTCCCATATCCTGGCCGGGATCATCCTGATTGTGAAGCAAAGAAACCATCAGACGGCTATATTGGATATATCAGAAAAGACCTGTCAGGGAAGGATAGGGTCCTAATGGCAAAGAGGGCCTGAGATAACTCTCGATATGAATCAGGTACTGGAACCGCTACAATGTAATTAAGTAAAAGAGCCGGACTAAATCCGGCTCTTTTATACGATTAAATCAGATTATCAGCTACGTCTGCGTCGGGCCTTGCGACGTCTGCGTTCAGCCTCCTGCATCTTGCGTCGTTTTTTTACACTTGGTTTTTCGTAAAAGCGACGATTTTTCAGTTCCCGCTGAAGCCCGTCAAGCTGCATCTTTTTCTTCAGCACCTTAAGGGCCTTTTCCAGGCTTTCCTGGACTTCTACTACAATCGTCAAGGGTATCCCCCCTTCCTGTTTTGGATTAACTGGGTCACTATATCTTCCTTCAATACAATATGTCAATGTACACAAGAATTTTTTGACAACTAAAACGGTTTTTTCCCGCTGTTACCCCCAATATTCCAACATTCCATTCTTCCATGCGGACAGCTTAAAGCTGAAATCAGCTCAAGGCTCAAAGCTCAAAGAGCTATCGTAATCAACCCCTTTCAGCTTTCAGCTTCAGCCTTTCAGCTCTTATGCAACGCCGCAGATTGGATTTTTTCAGCAAAATCAGTACCGGACATCAACTTTCAGCAGATATGTCCTCTGTCTTCATGACCTTTTTGGCACCGCGATAATTCTTAGGGTCCAGACCGTATTTCTGGAAAAGTTTGTAAAAATCAGCCCTGTAGTAACCTGCAGACTTGGCAGCTTTGCTGACATTCCCTTTTGTAATCCTGAAAAGATCTTCCAGATATTTCTTGATGAACTCGTCTTTGGCCTGTTTTAGCGGAACTTTTTTTTGGGACAGACAACTATCGGCCAGGGACGTATTTGCAAACATTGCGCTGGTTATGGTGTCTCCGGTACAAATTGCAACAAGATATTCAACTACGTTTTTCAACTCACGGACATTTCCCGGCCAGCTATATGTTCGAAAACCATCAATAACATCCCCCTCGATTTTCTTGATATCTTTACCCATATTGATTTGGTATTTCTTAAAAAAATGTTGCATTAACAGGAGAATGTCTTCCGGCCTCTGACTCAAAGGAGGAACAATGATTGGAACCACATGTATTCTATAATACAGGTCCTCTCTGAAACGACCTTCTTCAACCATTTTGCTGAGGTCCCTCTGGGTTGCCACTATCAGTCTCACATCCACCTTATGCACATGGTCGTTCCCTAGGGGTTTTATTTCTCCGGTCTCTATGACTCTCAGTAGCTTAGCCTGCATGGCCTCGCTCATCTCCCCCACCTCATCCAGAAACAGCGTGCCCTTATGGGCCTGTCTGAAAAAACCTACCTTACTGGTTACGGCACTTGTATAGGCTCCCTTTGCATGGCCAAAAAATTCGTCTTCCAGTAACGTCTCCGGGATGGCTGCACAATTAACAGCCACAAAAGGTCCTTTGCTTCTTGGGCTGTGGAAGTGTATGGCATTAGCAACCAATTCCTTTCCAGTTCCTGATTCACCGTAGATGGTTATGGTGCTTTCAATAGGGGCAACCTGGACTATCTGCCTGAATACGGCCCTTATCTGTGGACTGGTGCCAATCATGTCCGCAAACTGGAATTGCTCTCCCACTATACGTTCAAGGTTAGCCACCTTTTTCAATAATTCTCTCTTATCAATGGCCTTTTCTATTTTCAAGGCCATGTCCTCGTGATTTATTGGCTTTTCTACATAGGAGAAGGCCCCGGCCTTTACAGCCTCAACTGCCTTCTCTATAGTGCCATGGGCGGTAAAAATAATGGTCTGAAGATCAGGATCAATTTCCAAACACTTTTCCATGAGCTCTTGCCCGCTCATATTGCTCATCTTTTGGTCAGACAGGAGAAGATCAATCTTTCCCTCCTGATCCTTGAATATCTTTAGAGCATCTATAGGATCTGATGCTGTGATCACATTTTCATAACCAAAGAGCTTGAGACGCATCCTTGTCGTTACGAGTATGTCCTCATCATCATCAACGAGAAGGATT
>CAZPBZ010000087.1:3805-6091 GCA_964584765.1 uncultured Thermodesulfobacteriaceae bacterium | reverse complement strand
GAAAGACAAGCATTACAGGACCCCAGACAAAACTGTTAAGGCTCGACATAAACTCAGACGGTGTCACTATTTTTCCCTCATTTTTATTATCTTGAGAGTCCAAAGTTCTCTCGTCATGCCGGATTTGATCCGGCATCCAGATCGCGAAACTTTAGACTGTCCAGTTATTATGTGGTGTTTTTATATCACTGCCCACTGTTTTGCGAAACTCTTCAATAAGGAAAAACGTAAATGTATAATACAGCAACTTGGCTCGGGGCCCGGTCGATGTTATTGTCAATATTGGAGGCTTAAAGCGCCATGACAAATATACTCGAACAAAAAGTGTTGATCCTTGACTTTGGTTCCCAGACTACCCAGCTCATAGCAAGGCGTGTTCGGGAGGCCAAGGTCTACTGTGAGATATATCCATACAATATCCCCTTAGAAAAAGTAAAAGAGAGAGAGCCAAAGGGAATCATCCTGTCAGGGGGACCTGCAAGTGTTTATGATAAAAGTGCCCCGGCTGTTTCTCCTGAGTTGTTTGAACTTGGGGTCCCGGTATTGGGCATTTGCTATGGTATGCAGCTTACTACATATCTTTTTAAAGGTACGGTGGAGCATAGCCACCACATGGAATACGGTTCTGCCCGGCTCTCAATTGATGAGCCATGTGACATGTTTCACGGCCTTGCCCCTGATCCTGTCACCTATCAGGTATGGATGAGCCATGGTGACAGGATAGAGGCCCTGCCCAAGGATTTCATTGGCATAGCTCACAGTGAGTCCTGCCCTGTGGCGGCCATGCGGCACCGAACATTGCCCTTTTTCGGGGTCCAGTTCCATCCGGAGGTGATCCATACTGAGATCGGAAAGGATGTGCTTGCCAACTTCCTGTTCAGGATCTGCGGGTGCAGGCCTACCTGGGACATGCACTCCTTTGTGGAAAGTGCCACCAATGACATGAGGGCCAAGGTCGGAACCGGCAGGATAATATGCGCCCTTTCAGGCGGAGTGGATTCTACAGTCACTGCCCTTCTGGTAAACAGGGCGGTGGGTCATCAGCTAACAAGCATCTTTGTTAATAATGGGCTTCTCAGAAAAAATGAAGCAGAGACGGTTTTGGCCTTTTTGAAACAGTTTGAACTCAAGGTCCATTATGTGGACGCAAGCAATCGCTTTCTCAGTAAACTTGCAGGTATAGAGGACCCTGAGAAAAAACGAAAGATAATAGGAGAAGAATTCATCCGGATCTTTGAGGAAGAGGCAAGGCGAATCGGGGATGTTCACTTCCTTGCTCAGGGAACCCTGTATCCGGATGTTATAGAGAGCGTGTCTTTCAAAGGTCCCTCTGCAACAATAAAGAGCCACCACAACGTAGGAGGGCTTCCGGATGTTATGCAACTTGAGCTGATAGAGCCCCTCAGGGAGCTCTTTAAAGACGAGGTTCGAAAAGTTGCTTTGGAACTCGGGATGCCTGAAGATCTTGTTTTTCGCCACCCATTCCCCGGACCGGGATTGGCCATACGAATCCTGGGAGAAGTGACTGCTGAACGTCTGGAAGTGCTGAGAGAGGCGGATGCCATTGTCCTTGAAATCATGAAATCCAGTAGCTGGTACAGAAAGGTCTGGCAGGCATTTGCAGTGCTCCTTCCAGTAAGGACTGTAGGTGTTATGGGAGATGAGCGCACCTATGATAACGTGGTGGCAATAAGGGTTGTAGACAGCTTGGACGCCATGACCGCGGACTGGACACGACTCCCGACGGACCTGCTCGCAAAAATCTCAAACAGGATTATCAACGAAGTGCGTGGGATAAATCGTGTATGTTACGACATAAGCTCAAAGCCGCCTGCCACGATTGAGTGGGAATAAAGAAGACAGCACGGAGCAGATAGAATCTATGCAATCACCAAATCACCAAATCACCAAATCACCCAATTCTTTCACTCACCTCCACCTTCATACGGAATACAGCCTCCTCGATGGTGCTATCAGGCTCAAGGACCTTTTTCCCAAGGCCGTGAAATATGGCTATAAGGCCGTAGCCATGACAGATCACGGAAATATGTACGGAACACTCAGGTTTTACGAACAAGCCTTAAAGCATAACATTAAGCCTATTATCGGATGTGAGGTCTATGTTGCACCCAAGGGACGTAAGGACAGAAGTGCCCGGAGTTCAAGGGAAGCTGCCTTTCATCTTGTTTTACTGGCGCAAAATAACACCGGATACAAAAATCTCCTTAAACTCGTGAGCACTGCCCACTTTGAAGGCTTTTTCTACAAGCCCCGGGTGGATCTTGA
>CAZPBZ010000087.1:0-3705 GCA_964584765.1 uncultured Thermodesulfobacteriaceae bacterium | reverse complement strand
ACGGATAAGCTCTACTTCACTTCTCCCGAGGAGATGGCCGAGAGATTTAAAGACTATCCTGATGCTGTGGTCATGACGGGTGATATAGCTGAGAAATGCAATGTAGAACTGGAATTTGGACAACAGCACTTTCCCCTCTATCCGATAAAGAAAGGCGAGACCTACAGCGGGCTTTTCGAGGCCGTTGCCAGAAAGGGGCTTAAGGAGCGTTTTCAGGAGGATGAAATCCACGAAGAAGAACAGGCCCAATACAGGGAAAGATTTGAGACAGAGATATCGGTCATAAAGGAAAAGGGTTTTGCTTCCTACTTCCTCATAGTTGCTGATTTTATTAACTGGGCAAAGTTTCAGTCCATACCGGTCGGCCCGGGCAGGGGGTCTGCAGCAGGCTCCCTGGTGGCCTATGCCATGCGTATTACAGACATCGATCCGGTAAAGTACAGCCTCTTTTTTGAAAGATTTCTGAATGTTGAGCGGGAATCCCTGCCTGACATAGATATAGATTTCTGCATGAACCGCAGGGATGAGGTAATTCACTATGTTACAGAAAAGTATGGCGGTGAGGACTTTGTAGCCCAGATAATCACATTCGGCCAGATGAAGGCCAAGGCAGTAATCAGAGACGTTGGCAGGGCTCTTGGAATACCTTATCAGGAAGTGGACCGCATAGCCAAGCTGGTCCCTGACCAGCTCAATATTACCCTTAAAAAGGCCCTCAAGCTCGAGCCGAAACTCAATCAACTTGAGAAAAAAGACCCGAAGATAGCAGAACTCCTTACCATCGCACGATCCCTTGAAGGTCTTCCACGCCATGCCTCAACTCATGCGGCAGGAGTGGTTATCTCAGACAGACCCATGGTGGAATATCTGCCCCTTACCAAAGGTCAACACGGCGAGACTGTCACCCAGTTTGCCATGAAGTATGTGGAAAAGACCGGGCTCATCAAGTTCGACTTTCTCGGGCTGAGAACCCTGACTGTAATAGATACAGCCCTCAAGCTTATCAGGGAGCACCTTGGGACAGATGTCAACCTGTCCAAGATTCCCCTGGATGACCCTGAAACCTATGAGCTCCTGTCAAGCGGGAATACCACCGGAGTATTTCAGCTTGAAAGCCCAGGGATGAAGGACCTTTTACAGCGCATAAGGCCCTCCGGCTTTACTGACATAATAGCCCTGGTGGCCCTCCACCGGCCGGGACCCATGGAAAGCGGCATGGTGGACCAGGCTGTAAAGGCCAAAAACGGAGAGATTGAAGTAACCTATCTCCTGCCGGAGCTTGAGCCCATTCTCAAGGAGACATATGGGGTCATAGTCTACCAGGAACAGGTAATGAAAATAGCCCATGTACTGGCAGGGTACAGCCTTGGTGAGGGCGATATCCTGAGAAGGGCCATGGGCAAAAAAGATCATAAGGAAATGGCCGCACAGCGGGACCGTTTTCAATCAGGTGCAATAAAGCATGGCATTCCGGATTTCAAGGCCAAGATCATCTTTGATTTGATGGAGAAATTTGCAGGATATGGTTTTAACAAAAGCCACTCCGCAGCCTATGCCCTGATAGCTTATCAGACTGCATGGTTAAAAACACACTATCTGGTGCCCTTTATGGCTTCACTGTTATCTAACGAACTGGGAAATACAGATGGGGTGGTGAAGTTCATAAGCGAGTGCCGGGCAAGAGACATTCAAATTCTCCCTCCGGACATCAACTACAGTAAGGTGGATTTCACAATAGAGGGTAAGAGTATCCGCTTTGGCCTTGCATCTGTAAAAAATGTTGGATCAGGCGCAATAGAGGTCATTGTCCAGGAAAGAGAAAAAAATGGTCGGTATTCCAGCTTTGAGGACTTCTGCTCCAGGGTTGATCTCAAAAAGGTTAACAAGCGGATGCTTGAAAGTCTTATAAAGTGCGGGGCCTTTGATTCCCTTGGCCACAGACGTTCGCAACTGATTGCCGTCCTTGACATAGCCCTGGATCTTGGACAGTCCAGAAAACAGGAACGGCTTTCAGGCCAGATGTCTCTTTTTGACTTTATGGCCCAGGCAGCTCCTGAGAAGCCACAGGAGTCTGCGCTGATCCTGCCTGATATACCTGAATGGCCTGAACTTGAATGCCTTGCCAATGAAAAAATTTATCTTGGATTCTATATCAGCGGACATCCACTGGATCCATACAGGGATGACCTTTCAAGGATGGCCAGTGAACATACCGGTAATGTTTCCGGGATGATGGATGGGAGTCAGATCGGTCTTGCGGGGATAATCCGGAGTAAAAAGGAAATCACCACCAGAAAGGGAGATCGAATGGCCTTTCTGACCCTTGAAGACTTACATGGTTCTATTGAAGTGGTCTGTTTCCCGGAGATATACGCAAAGGCGAAAGAATTGATTGATGATGATTCGCCTGTGTGGGTGGCAGGGACCCTCAAAAAAGAAGATGACAAGAAAATCAACAAGATACTTGCAAATTCCATAGAACCGCTGGATAAAGCCTGTAAACAAAGAGTAAGAGGACTCCTGATCGAGCTTCAAGGAGATCGGATAGGACCCCCGGTGCTCAAGCCTTTGCAGGATCTGTTCAACAAACACCATGGATCATATCCTGTGAAACTGGCAATTACTCTCAAGGAGAGAGGCAGGGTAATTCTAAGCCTCCCTGAGGAATATAATGTGAGCATAAGTCCTGAGCTCACTGGAAGCATGAATGATTTGTTGGGTTATGCCGGATTAAAGGTAGAATACGAATCAGAGAATAATAATTCGAAATTCGAAATTCGAAATTCGAATTAAGGGATTGAAAGACTATAGGTATTATGAAATGAATACCGAAGAAATAAAGATAGTCTGCCAGAACCGTAAGGCCAGACATCAATATCACATAGAAAGTACTGTGGAGGCAGGCCTTGTCCTTCTTGGGCCGGAGGTCAAGTCCCTGAGGGAAGCAAGGACCAGTCTCAGTGATGGATATGTGGGCTTCAAGTATGGCGAGGCGTGGCTATACAACGTGCATATATCCCCATATCCCTATGCAGCCGATAGCGGTAAGCTGGATCCGACAAGGGCCAGGAAGCTCCTTCTCAATCGCAGGGAAATACGGAAGTTGATGGGAAAGATCCAGGAACGTGGATATACCCTGATACCTCTTCGTATTTATTTCAGAGACGGGAAAGCAAAAGTGGAACTCGCCCTTGCCAAGGGAAAGAAATTATATGACAAGAGGGAGACTATGAGACGCAGAACCCTGGAACGGGAATTCCAAAAGGATTATAAGATACGGTAATAATGCGTCGTTGGTAGTAAGGGCCGGAAACTAAGACACAATGGACCGGACAAGGTCCCCTCGGCCGACTACTCCCACGATCTTTCCGTCCAGCATGACAGGGATGGTGCTTATCCGTTTTCCCGCCATGAGGCTGGCCACTTCGTCAATAGGAGTCTCACCCTCCACTGTCATAACATCCCGTGTGCAGATGTCCTTCACCGTGGTTCCTGCCATCTTCCTGAGTTCCTTGTCGAGTTTTTTCGGATTTTCCAGAAAGATGGCCGAATCCATAAAAAATATCACACTGGGAATATGCAGCTTTTTGTTTTGGTCAATAAGATCCGCCTCTGTTACAATCCCCTCAAGGTTTCCGTCATCGTCCACTACAGGTACGCCGTTAATGCGGTGTTCAGAGAGCAGTTTGGCCAGATCAAGCACCG
>CAZPBZ010000086.1:0-6140 GCA_964584765.1 uncultured Thermodesulfobacteriaceae bacterium | reverse complement strand
GCATCAGGGATACGCATCTCCTCAAGACGTATGGTTCCGTCGCCTGAACGACCGACAGCACCGATCAGTCTGCCAAAACCGAAATTCAGAGTACCGCCAATGACACCGAGGTCCCGCTCACCTGACCATACAGGGACATCACCTTTGAGCAATTGGGTTATGCTGCGACCGATCAGATTTCGGCCACCTGGGAAGCGAATTAAGCGCCTCGCTGTTTCACTGCCTTGATATGGCGGACTCAGGGCGATAATGCGTCCGGGACGCTGACGAGGGAAAACTTCAAACAGCTTTAGAATAACCAGCCCGCCCAGGCTGTGTCCCACAAAATGGATAGTTTGGGCCGGAACTTGCTCCACAAAAGTATTCAGACGAGTTGCTATCTCGGTAAGATCCAGGCGGGTGCTGGAATAGCGGAAAGACCATGGTCGATAGCCAAAACGATTGAGCCGGTGTCTGAGGAGGCTCATTTCCATCCCGTTCATCCAGAGGCCATGGACAAGTATGACAGATGATTCTTTATCCTTTTGCAAGTGGCTCACATTACAGAGGCTCTATAATAAATGCTCAAACAATACATCTCCATCAATATGGGTCTTGGCCAGTTCCACAAGATGTTGGTGGTGCGTAAAGAAAATGATTTGCGTCCGCTCGGCCAGTTGGGCCAGGACCTGCAAGGTGGCAACGGCCCGGTCGTCATCAAACTTGATCAGGATATCGTCAACGATGAATGGCATGGCTTCGTTCCTTTCCAGATACGTCTCAAGGCTGGCCAGCCGCACTGCCAGATAGAGCTGGTCAGCAGTCCCGTCACTCATACCTTCAACGCCGACGATCTCCTTGCCGCCAGGCCGGACGCCTACAAGCACTGCATCGCCCCTTTCGTTGAACTCCAAACGGAGCCCCTCAAATGAACCGAGCGTCATTCGGGCAAAAAGATCCGTTGAGCGTTTCATAATCGGACCCTGGTTCTTTTCACGGTATCTTTCAATTGCCTGGCTCAAAACAGTTGATGCGAGGCGGAGGCGGACATATTGTTCCGCGTCGGTCTCAAGACGAGCCAGGAGCCCCTGCCCTTCTTCAGCCAACTCGGCAGCCCTGGCACTGCCGTCCATCTTGCTCAGCTCAGTCCGCTCGCTTCCAATGGTCTGATCCAGATCTGACTTTTGCTGGTCAAGCTGTTTAATCTCCTCGGTAAGCCGCTCCACAACAGGGTCGATGCTGTCCGGATCAACGCTCCGGGCGTCTTGGATAAATTCGTCAAGGGTTGCACCGCCGCTCAGTTTGCGTAGCTGTTCTTCCAGTTGCTCAAGTTGGTACTGGATCTGCTGCCGGCTGGCCGAACGTTCTTCAGCCGCAGGCAGGTCCTCATGGCTTTTACACCCAGCCTCTTCACACATGGTCGCCAGTTGGGCATGGATCTTGGCTATCCTGTCTTCAGCGATCCGCAGCTTTTTTTGCTCCTGTTGGCCTCGCTGTTCCAGGCTCTGCTGTTGCGTCTTTGCCTTTCGGGCCAGGGTAAGCCGGGCATTGAATTCCGCAACAACTTGCTCGACCGGAAGTCCTGACAGGTCCGGGGCCTCGCGCTCTGTCAGATCAGTGACTTTCCCGGCAAATGCCTTTGCGTCCCTGTCAATGCCCTCAATCCGTTGGCGAAGCACTTCCGCCTCTTTGAGTTTCACAAAGAGGTCCTTGATATCCTCTATCACAGAGACAGCCTGGGCAGGGCCGGCATCAGATTCAAGACCCAGAAACCGGATCGCCTTTGTCCATTCGGATTGCCACTGCAAGAGGTCCTGTTCGGTCTTTTTGGCCCTTGATTTTGCTTCCCGCAGATCGTTTTCACTTTGTTCCAGATCACGGACAACCTGCTCGTATTCGGACTTTATCCGGGCCATACGATCGACGACTTTTTGGCTCCTCTCTATGAGATGGACCAGTGTCTCGTCTGCATAGGCAGCAGGCTCTCCCAAAGTCACAAGGCATTCGCTCAATTCCCTGCAATGCGTCTCGATACGGGCTTTAAGAACGCCGGCATTTGCCTTTCGTTCACGAATAGTAGAGACCTGGTCTGCCAAAGCCCTCTGGTCCTGGGCCCATACACGCATTTCCCTTGGCGATTTTGGTGAAATCCCGATTGCTTCCCAGATCGCGAACCATTCTTCTTTGATCTTTGCAAGCTCAACTTCAGCTGTTTTGACCATGTCTTTCAAGCGCACGCATTGGTTATTGCGCGTTTCGCGGTCCGCAAGTAGCGTGGCCTTGTTCGCGACCCGATCGGCCTCACGCCTGAGCCGGTCAGCGAGTTCATCGGAATGTTGGACACTGAGCTCATATGCCCCTGCCAGGTCGTCTGCAGGTTGAAAATCCGCTATGAAATCCCGCTCGTGCACCCCTGGTTCGTGTCTTTCCCTCCAGGCCCGGAGGACAAGCTGCCAGCCCTCTTCGCGTCTGCGTCTTGCCCTAAGCAAGTCGTCCTCAGTAGGGACTTCCTGTTCCAGGCGCAACTGTTCGATCTTGCCATCAAGTTCCACCACATTACGTTCAAGCTCATCGATTTCAGCAAGCTGTTTTGTAACTTCTCCCTGTGATTCATTCAGACGATGCTCAAATGCATCAATGGTCTCAAGCAACGGAACAGGCAACTTTTCCAGACCTTCAAGATTCCCCGCCCAGAGTTGCTGCCTCTTTAAAGCAACCTCTGCCGCCTGCTCAGCCAGCTGGATTCCCATGCATTCTGTCTGAAAATGCTCTTCCAATGTCCCGTGTTGTCGCGCACGTTCAATGGCCCCGCTGAGATCACTCGTATCTCGTGTATCTCCGAGCCCTGCAAGATTTTTCTTTAAGTATTCTATTCTTATGGAAAATTTGGCAATCTCCTCTCTGGCGCTTTCCATTCTGGTTGCCAACTTCTCATGCGTGTTGCCCAGCCCTTGGATCCTGACGCTTTCCGCCTTACTCAGCCGAAGCTGCTCAGCCTGATCGAGTGTGAGGTCGTCACGAAGTTCCTTTAGGATCGCAGTTGCGTCCGCCTCCAGGCTACTCCTTTGAATTAAGAGTTCTGAACGGTCCTTCATTGCCTTGCGTTGACTGCCCAGATCCTGATGCAGTTGTTCGATCAGATCGGCGTTTTCAATAAAGGATTCAGGAATAGCCAGTTCCTCAAGTGCCTTGTTGATCTCTTTGAGGCTTTGGATAGCCTGTGTTTTGTCGTTTTCTGCAATCCGTAGATTTGTAAGGGCATCCTGCCGCCGCTTTCCGAAATCAGTAGGCAGGAGCACTGCATCGGCGCACATCTTAAAATCATTCAACAGCTCTTTTTGTTTGCTAATGGCAGGCAGGGCCTCTCTGATCCTCTCCAAATGATGCTTTTCACGCTGTTTCTGTCCTAAATTTTGATCAATAGATTGCTTGCCATCAAGCGCCTCGAGCAGTGCCCTGTCATGCCGGACCCATTCCTGGCCGGGCAGCTCTGCTTCGCGCAGGGCCTTTTTGTTTTTCTTGAGTGCGGCCAGCGCTTCATTGATTCGCTGTGTCTGTCCCCTGGGTTTGAACAAATTTTCAGCTTCTGCCTGGAGTTCGTCCTGGACCTTTCGAAGATCGGAAATCCCAGAGCCTGCGGCAAAGAGGACCTGGCCTACATCTCCCCCTCCCTGGATGATCTCCTCTCCTCCCTGGACAAGGTCAGCATGATCAATGCCGAACATCGTGGCAAATAGATCTGAGTCCACGCCGCTCAGAAACGTATGAAGACGTGATTCGTCAATTAGCGTGGCGTCGTCCTTGGCACGGAGTGTATTGACCCTGCCTTTTCGACGTACGAACTCAAGGACCGCTCCGTCGCTCCTCAAGAGCTTTCCCCCGATCCGCAGCTTTACGTATGGATGAATGAATGCGTCTGAAGACCTCTCAGGGACTCCGTAGAGCAGTTGCCTGAGCGCTCGCAGGGCCGAGGTCTTACCTGCCTCATTCGGGCCATAGACAATGTGCAGACCTTCATGTCCTTTGTGGAGATCGAGTATCTTATCGGTGAATGGACCGAACGAGAGAAGTCTCATCTGGAGTATCTTCACGGGGCATCTCCTTTTGAGACAAGACGATGGAGCAACATGGGCCGGACCTGATCGAGCATATTTGTCAGCCACTCGGTATTGTCCGGTGAGATGGCATCCCTGCCCTGTTTGATCTCCATTGGCAGCTTCTTCCAGAAATCATTTAAAGATTCACCAAGCGTCCCAAACCGGGCCGGATCAGATTGGACCTCATCGAGCAAGTGGAGAATCTCGCTCACCGGACCGTCGGCCGGCTCAGGCACCTTGCCTTTGGCTAAGGGATTTGTTCGGAGTCTTACCTTTTCGATCCAGATCCGGCCATTACTCAAATCCATGGCTGCCGAACGTATCTCATTGGTCCAATGCTCCGGATCAGCCGATAGTTCGGCATGGGCACGGCACGACCCTTCCACCTCGATCCGCGTCACCAATGGCCGGTCGCTTTGTTCAAGTAGTACTTCAAGCTGTCCACAGATGCGATCTACAGCGTCGTCGCCTCTATCCGTGCCTGATGCGTCTACATCGCACCGCATCCAACGAATGACGTCAAGTGGACGAAAATCAGCGCCTGCACGGCCGCTGTCATCTACAGTAACGAGCATACATCCCCTGGGGCCGGTCTCACGAATGTGCCTTCCCTGGATATTCCCGGGAAAAACGATCAGCGGGTCCTCGTGGAGCACCTCCCTTTTATGGACATGCCCCAGGGCCCAGTAGTCATAATCCTTTGATAACAGACCCTCAATCGTACAGGGTGCATAAGGTTCGTGACCTTCGCGCCCTGTTGCACAGGTGTGGAGCATCCCGATATTAAAGAACCCTGATACAGCCGAAGGATATCCGGCCGACAGATCCTTCCGAACTGCCGGTTTTGCAAATCCCTGACCGTGGATCGCAACCCCGAGGTCTTCAAGATGGACAGTGCCTGGTTTATCAGTGGGGAAAAGAAATACTCTGTCAGGAAGCCTGAGTGTTTTGGTCATCTTGCTGGCAGCGTCATGATTTCCGGCAATAATGTAAACCGGAATTCCGGCCTCCCGCAGTTTTGTCATCTGGGAGACAAAATAGAGCCCTGTATTATAGTCCTTCCAGTCACCGTCATACAGGTCGCCTGCAATGAGAACAAAATCAACACGCTCAACAATGGCCAGTTCTACAAGATTTTCCAGGGCCCGTCGAGTTGCATGACGTAGATCTTCAACAGGTGCACCTTCATAATGCTCAAGCTTGAGCAAAGGACTATCCAGATGAATGTCAGCAGCATGAAGAAATATAAACACGCTCAATCCTTGTGGTCAGATTCAATTTTTATTTGCAATTCTGACTGATTCAAAAAATACAATTTGTGACAGTGTAGGGCACAGTTATCTAAAATACTTAATTAGGACTATAGGGTCATTGGTCCCGATAGCATCCACGCCCATATCAACATAAGGCTTCAGGAGATCCTGGTCATCAATATTCCATATAAACACCTTGAGGCCTTTCTTGTGGGCTATTTTAACAAATTCTCTATCTACAAAAGAGTATTTCATCACCAGTGCGTCGGCAGATGCCTGGGTGGCAATACATGCGTCCACAGGAGATCCCACAAGCAGCACGCCTGTTTTGATGCGGCTGTCCATCTCTTTTACAGTCTTTACGAGCCTGTGCCAGAATGAGATTACACAGGCTTTATCGAATAAGTTGTTCCGTATTATGAGATCGACAACCGACCTTTCCGTCCCCTCTTCCTTCAACTCAATGACCAGCATCACCCGCTTGTCAATCAAGTCGATAACTTCCTGAAGCGTGGGTATTGCCTCACCTTTGCCTGCGTCCAGCCTCTTGATTTCATGTACGGTATAACTGCTGACCGGGCCTGTTCCATTTGTGGTCCGGTCCACGGTCGCGTCATGTATCACAACCAGTTCTTTGTCTTTGCTGAGGTGGACGTCGATCTCGACTGCATCCACCCCAATATCCATGGCCCGCTCAATGGAGAGTAAGGTATTCTCCGGCTCCAGGGCCGCGGCTCCTCGATGTCCTATGATCATCATTTTGAATATCCCCTAACCCGGACAAAACCGGAATAGTGCCTTGACCTGTTTA
>CAZPBZ010000085.1:4166-6155 GCA_964584765.1 uncultured Thermodesulfobacteriaceae bacterium | reverse complement strand
AGGCGGTTCATCTGACCAAGACCCCAGAATTCGTAAAGCTTGCCAATCTCTGCGATATCAAGGACCTGGCCATATGCGCTGCAAGTTATCAATGCGAAGGTTATGACGTTGAGGACGTGCCGAAGGGAATAACCGGCAAGCAGATGGCGACCCAGGGCTTTCACGGCCTTCTATTGGAAGAGTGCGGCAAATACCTGGTGCTGTAATCACAGTACTGTAGATTAAGGAGATACTGATCATGTCATTCACAATGTATTTTCTGTTGCCCAACCGTTCGTATGCCGGAGACGGTACACGCTCTGCACTGGGCCAGTCGGTCGAAAACCATTTTGCATTTGCTGTGTACATGTATGGGGAATACCCCCCGTTCAATGAGTACAATGTAGGCAACGCTGAATGGATTCGGGATATGGAGGGTGATGTATTTAATTTGGGCGGTGATCCACCTGATGTAGAGGGCCTGGAGTTGACACCCATCACCATAGAGGAGCTTGGGGAGCGTATGCGTGATGCTGATTTCATCATCCCATACGGCCTGCCGAAAGCAGGCTCTCCGCCACCGGCTACCTGCGGTTAGCAGTATAAAAGGAGCACGTAATGAGCGACGAAAAAATGAAAATATTGCATGTCTATCGTTCCGAGCCTACTGATGACGTCAAAAAGCTGGTTGAGATACTCAGCCGTGACAGGGACGCCAAAGAGTTCAGTCTTTACATGGGTGATCCCAATTATGACATTCTGGTTCAGATGATTCGCGAGGCAGATAAGACAGTCAGTTGGTGGTAAATTAGAGAATATAGCTAATATTGTAGCCCCTGTTGGTAGATGCCAGCAGGGGCTTATTTTTAAAAGACCTGGTTTTCCGCCAGGGCAAAGGCCCTTTCCCCAAGGGCCAGGGTGATGCCGTTAGCCTTTTCTTTTTTGACGTGGAGTCTTCCATTGTCAACTTATTCACAGCACTTGCCGTGCGAATTTCAGCAGAGAAAATGGCCTTTATCCTGATGGGGATGCTCACAAAAGTGCTGATGCCCATAGTGAAGGAGGCTTCATGATGTTGCAACGCATATTGCTGGTGAGTGTTACAAGTTTTCTGGTAATTTTTTTCTTGAGCAACCATGCATCAGCTCAAGAGAACAATGAGGATATCCCGGCACCGGCAGAGGCAAAGGTCCTGACATTGCAGAGTGCCATTGCAAGAGGCATCCAATATAATTTGGATCTGCAGGTAGAAGAACTCAATATCCCCATCAGCCAGGAAAACGTGACTGTCGAAAAGGCGGAGTTTGATCCGGTGATTGAAATGGGGATATCGTCTCTTGAAGAAAAAACTTCCACAGCTACGGCCTTTTCCGACGACGACTTCGATCAATACCGGGAGACCGGTGGTGATATAGGCATCCGCAAAAAATTTAAATTTGGCCTTAATTCAAAGCTATCCTTGAAAACCAACCATTCCATGAACAACTCCTCTATAGACACTTTACGTCCACAATATCGTAATATCCTGCTTTTGAATTTTACCCAACCGCTCCTTCGGGATTTTGGAACTGATGTCAATACAGCGAAGCTTCGGATGAACCAGAATCTGGCAAGTCAAACCGCTGAAGGATATATGGATCGGGCCCAGCGGATCGGTGAGGAGATTGAACTCATCTATTATGATCTTGCAGAGGCCCAGGAGATTCTCCGCTATCGCATCGAATCCCGGGAACTTGCCAGGAATCTTCTCGAAGGGAACAAGGAAAAATTTGCAGCAGGCGTTGTTCCTGTCACTGAAGTACAAGAGGCAGAGACCGCCATGGTGTCCCGGGACGAGCAAGTGATTTTTGCCAGACAACAGGTAGAGACTCTTGCTAACCAATTAAGAGACCTTCTGGGAATACGTCCAGAGGATACACTCTACAAGGAAGCTTTCATAACAGAAGAGATCCCGGGGAAAAAGCAGACCTTTCCCGATTTGGAACAGACACTGGCTATTGCTCTGGAAAA
>CAZPBZ010000085.1:0-4066 GCA_964584765.1 uncultured Thermodesulfobacteriaceae bacterium | reverse complement strand
CTGGAAGAAACTGCGGAGAAAGAGATTAAGAACTCTTTGGTGACTGTTGATCGAAGCCTTGAGCGGATCTGTGTGGCAGAGCGTACGGAGGAATTGGCCGAAATTACTTTGGCACAGGAGATGGAGCGTCTTAAAGAAGGACTTTCCGATACCTTTCGTGTCCTGATTTTTCAGAACAACGTTATTCAAGCACGAATTCGAAAAACCAGTGCCATTGTGGATTTTAACCAGGGTCTGACAAATCTCTACCGCGCCATGGGGACCAACCTGAAGCGCTATAATATCGTTGCAGACAAGCCTCTAGCTTCCTGATATTGCCCCAGCCATTTTGAAGATGGGGAGATACATAGCAATGATTATGGAACCTACTGTGCCACCGAGGAATACTATCATGAAAGGCTCGATCATGGTGGTCAAAGCATCGACTGCTGTTTCCACTTCATCGTCATAGAAATCCGCTATTTTGTTCAGCATCTGGTCCAGCGCCCCTGTAGTTTCACCCACTGATATCATTTGCACTACCATGGCGGGGAAAATCCCGCTTTCACCAAGCGGCTGGGCTATTGTCCGACCCTTACTGACGCTGGAGCGCACACTGTATATGGCTTCTTCCACTACCTTATTGCCGGCAGTTCCGGCAGCGACATTCAATGCTTCAAGTATGGGAACACCGCTGTCTATCAAGGTACCTAATGTTCTGGTAAGTTTTGCCACTGCCACTTTTCTCAATAGGGGCCCGAATACAGGGAATTTGAGTATCAGCCTGTCCACAACACGCTTACCTTTTTCTGTTTTGTAATATTTCTTGAACAGGAATACCATAACTACCACAACGCCGATCATAACCAGGAAATAGGACTGCACGAAGTTACTCAGGTTGACCACCATCTGGGTAGGAATCGGCAGGTTACTGCCGAAATCAGCAAACATCTTCTCAAACACAGGTATTACGAAGATAAGGATTATTCCAAGTACCAGGGCGGATATGGCAAGTACTATGATGGGATAAGTTAGCGCGCCTTTAACCTTTCTTTTAAGGCGCAGCGCCTTTTCCATATAGTCGGCAAGACGCTTTAAGACATCATCCAACATCCCTCCCATCTCTCCTGCTGCAATCATATTGCAGAAGAGACGATCAAACTGCTTCGGGTGTTTCTTCATGGCATCAGCAAAAGTTAAGCCACCTTCAACATCGGACTTGGTATCCATGAGTACTTTTTTAAAGGTCTTGTTTTCTTGCTGGCTGGCAAGGACTTCCAACCCTTGAATAAGCGGAAGGCCGGCATCTATCATTGTGGATAGCTGCCTGGTGAAGATAACAATATCCTTCGGTGTCACCTTTTTTTGAAATAATGCTATATTCTCCAGCAGGTCCTTGCCCTTGACCTTGATCTTAGAAAGAGATATTCGTTGTTGCCGAAGTAAACGGCGTGCCGCCTGCTCGTCCTGGGCCTCGATCTCGCCCTTTTGTATTTCGCCATTGCTCGCGGTGCCCTTCCATACAAAGACTGGCATAAAGACTCCCCTAAAAAATTTAGTAGATATCCTAAATGCGAACACTCATAGGACTCAGCTACAAAAATACAAATACGTCCTTTTAATCTCATTAATCTTATCGGATATGTTTCGGATAAACTTGATTTAGTTTCGTTGGACCTGCTGCATCCTGAATTTGACCCTTCAAGCCATAGACCTTGCGAGCTTGCTTGGGCAGTCGGGCTAAGGTGTAATCTAAAGATATGCCTGCAATCAAAAAGGCCTTTTCCCTGGAATTAGCACCTGATTTAAGCACAACCGAGGATTTAGAGACCTTAAATAGTTTTGCCAGAAACTGCTGGCAGGCCTTGTTAGCCGCACCATCTACAGGAGGAGGCTGGACCTTGAGCTTAAGTGATGAACCGTGAAGGCCGGCAAAAGCCGTGCGGGTGGATCTGGGTTGCACATGGAGATTCAGAACAATGCCTTTTGGCACCACCTTCAGATACGGGGGAATTCTCATGGGGTTTTAGACTGTGAGACATTAGCTGCCATACTTATCCTTTTTTATTAAAAGGATTGTACGTCCCAGATCCTGAACTTCCTCAAAAAACTCTATAAATGCTGAACGGTCACATTCTTTGATTATTTTTTTCAGATCTTCTACATATTGACTAAATGTCTCAAGAATCCTGTTTGTATATGGATTAGACATTTGAATGGTTGCATAGAGCTCAGGGTCCTGATGATAGAGCCTGGCTACTATGTTCATCTGTTGTTCAAAACTTGGGGGTGCGAGTGCCAGTATCTGCCGAAGGTCCATTCCATGCTTATCTAAGGTCTTTCCCAGACAAAGAAGTACGAAATGATTTAGTGCCTGGGCCCAGGCCATGGTGCGGTCGTGTTCTTCAGGCGAAACGACAGATGTCATGGCCCCATGTTGCCGGAGAAGTCCTTCCCACCAGCTAAACCACTTTTTACCACGCCCCGGACATAGTGCCACCCTCTTACCCTTAATGGAATCCTCTGCCTGCCCAAAAAGCGGATGGGTCCCTACCACCTCACAGCGGGAGTGTTCCAACATACACGCCACCTGCGACTGCTTAAGTGAACAGAGGTCTGTCATAAAGGAGCTTTCCGGAACCAGGGGGCCTATTTTGGCCACTTCTTTCGGGAACACTTCTATGGGGAGGGAGAGTATGAGGACCCGGCACTTCCGGACCAGATCCTCAGATGAGAGTTCTGTGTGTAAATCAGAGATGAGTACTGGAAATCCAGCGCCTTTTAAGAATTTGGCAAACCATCCCCCCATACGTCCCAGTCCGCCTACAATTCCGACTGTTAGATGGCTGGTGCCGGGGTCGATATCAGCATGTATCTGCGATTTCACAGTTTTTTAGAAAAACTCAGGACCAAAGATCAGGCGTAAGGGCCCTTGCTCTAAGTATGTGGTCTGTGAGTACCAGACGTACCATGGCCTCACAAACAGGTACTATCCGGGGAATGGCCGAGGCATCATGTCTCCCTCCCACTTTGAGCTTAGTGGGTTTCTCAGACACTGTTATAGTGTCTTGTTCTTTAGATATAGACGGAATCGGCTTTACAGCGGCCCTTACAACCAGGTCATCACCATTTGAGATACCAGCCAGTATGCCTCCGGAGTTGTTACTCAAAAAGCCCCCTGGTACCAAGGGGTCGTTGTTCTCCGATCCCAATAGCTCCGCAGCCAGGAAGCCGGCCCCAATCTCTACGCCCTTTACCGCACCGATGGACATGAGCCCCTTGGCCAGCTCGGCATCAAGCTTGTCAAAGACCGGTTCTCCGAGGCCAGGAGGCACTCCTGTTGCTAATACTTCTACAATTCCTCCAACAGAGTCACCTCTGGATCTCACATCGGCTATTCGTTCTTCCATTTTTTCTGCTGCTTCAAAGTCAGGGCAAAAGAGCCTGTTTTGATTGACTGCATCAAGATCACGTTTTTGTGTCTTCACTTTGCCCAGAGCAACTGTATAAGCAATAACCTGAACGCCCACTGTATTTAAGAATACCTGGGCTACTGCGGCCGCAGCCACTCTTGCCGCAGTTTCTCTTCCCGATGCCCTGCCTCCGCCCCTGTGGTCACGAATTCCGTACTTTTTCCAGTAGGTGTAGTCGCCGTGACCAGGTCTGAATACGTCCCTAAGCTGGTCATATGCCTGGCTCTGGGCGTCCTGGTTTCTGATGATCAGTAATATGGGTGTACCTGTGGTCTGCCCTTCAAAGACACCTGAAAGGATTTCCACCTGATCAGGTTCCTTTCGCGGGCTTTCCGCAGCCCCTCCCTTCCCCGGACGCCTTTTGTCCAGGGTCTCCTGAATGACTGCCTCATCCAGGACAAGACCTGGTGGGCACCCGTCTATAACTACACCCAGGGCAGGACCATGAGACTCTCCCCAGGTGGTTATGCGGAAGTACTGTCCAAAGGAATTTCCCGGCACCTTTTTATCTCAACTTCTTCGTTTATGGGGTGAGCGATGGGAATCGAACCCACAGCCTTCGGGGCCACAACCCGACGCTCTAACCGTTGAGCTACGCCCACCATTAATTTTTA
>CAZPBZ010000084.1:0-6161 GCA_964584765.1 uncultured Thermodesulfobacteriaceae bacterium | reverse complement strand
AAGGGCCGTTAACTCAGTTGGCAGAGTATCTGCCTTTTAAGCAGAGAGTCGCTGGTTCGAATCCAGCACGGCCTACCAGAGTCCCCGTCGTCTAGTCAGGTCAAGGACACCGGCCTTTCACGCCGGCAGCACCGGTTCAAATCCGGTCGGGGACGCCATGTATATAAAGGGATTACAGACTATCTGTAATCCCTTTTTTATTTATAATTCGGATGGAAACATCCTATCTGCGGCATTGACCCAATTTTTTTGTCGTGGCGATATACTTCTAATTACGCCTTATTCCTCAAATCTCTCATTAATGACTTAAAATAACTAAGGAATCCTGAAGCACTATTCTTAAACTTTTCTTGCTGATAGGCCGATAACAATATTTGATAACGGAACGAATTTATACAATGATGATTGTAACAGAGATCGAATGCAAAATTCTACCAACGCTTTAATTGTTGACGACGAAAAAAGTGTCTGTGAATTACTGACCGAAGTCCTGTCAGGAATGGGCTTTAGTATTACAGCCACTTGTTCCCCGGTCGAAGCCCTGGAAATGGCAACTCGGCAATGCTATGACCTTGCCCTCCTTGACATTAAAATGCCTCAAATGGACGGGCTTTCTCTTTCCCGGAAATTGCGTGCTATCAGTCCCTCCATGGGTATCATATTCATTACGGGCTATGGTAATTTTGAAAATGCTCTGGAGGCCATCAAGCTCGGTGTTTCAGACTTTATTGAGAAGCCTTTCAATATCAGAGAACTGCTGGTCAGCGTCAACCGGTTAATAGAGCGTCAGCGCCTTGAATGTAAGGTCCGTGAGAAGACTGAACTGTTGAGGCAGTCAGAGGAGCAATACCGGATTCTTGTGGATAATGTCGCAGACGGGGTTGCCGTATTTTCTGAGGGCAAGATTATTTTTCATAATAAATTTTTCAGCCGCTTGCTCGGTCTTGAGTCCATGACGCTCTATCGGCGTAACATGGTTGACTTGCTCCATCCTGAGGACCGAACCAGGGCCATTCATGATTTTACGAAACTTATGAAAAACCAGAGGACCAGCCCGGTCAAATATCGATTCAGAAAGAACGACGGGACATACTGTTGGGTATCTGTCAATAGCTCAGTGATCAATTACAGAGACAAGCCAAGCATCATCTCGGCCTTTCGTGATATCACCCCATTTGTCGAGATGGAGACTTCCCGAAGGGACATGGAAAAGATGCTGCGCCACGATATGCATTCCCGCTTGGTGGCGATTGTCGGTCTTGCCAACCGCTTGCTTGACAAAACCGAACTCAGCGAAGAACAACAGAAGTGCTGCCGCCATATCCAACAGTGCGGAGAACAACTGGAAAAGATGGTTAATACCTATCTTAATGTTGTACGCCTGGAACCTGGGTCATATAAGCCTTTGCAAGAACAGTTCAACTTCATGGAAATGGTCGCCCAAGTCCGCAGGACCCTCAGGAATATCGCCGACAAGAAGAACGTTGATATCGTCATTATCTTCAATAAGAAGTTTTATACCCTTGAACACGGACTGCTTTTTATCGGAGACAAGATATATCTTCAAAGTGCACTGGACAACCTGGTTAAGAATGCCATTGAGGCCTCACCCCAAAACCAGTCCGTAAAGATCAAAGTCAAACATGACAATGCACGGGTGTGGGTCAGTGTGCACAACTGGGGTATGGTCCCTGAACAGATCCGTTCATGTTTTTTTGAAAAGTACGCGACCGCCGGGAAGAAAAACGGGATAGGACTTGGAACCTATATGGCCCATCTGGTTGTGACCAGCCACGGAGGCTCCATATCGTTCAAATCCTCACAAGATGAGGGCACTACAGTCAAGATAGGGTTGCCTATTAATAGCACTTGATCCATGTCACTCGATTTATCCCTCAAATCCGGTCCATAAGCTGTATCAATATTAATAAAAAGCAGGGAATAACAAGGTATTCAATGTACAGGACTTGAATATACAGCTATCTCCAGAGTACAATGGGTTTTGTTTGTGGATGAGAATATCGGAAAGTACAGGCTTGAGAGATCTTATGGAGAACAAAGATTCATTGTTGCTTGATGATGTTGATTCTATCCTTCCTGCTGCCAAGGAGGTTATTGAAATTGAGATAGCAGGGATCAAGCGGGTTAGAGACCACCTGGATGAGGGCTTTGTAAAGGCCATTAAACTGCTGCTTAAAACCAAAGGCCGGGTAGTAATAACAGGAATAGGTAAATCCGGACTTGTCGGCAGAAAGATTACCGCTACCTTGGCCAGTACAGGTACTCCTTCTATGTTTCTCCATCCGGTAGAGGCCGTGCATGGTGATCTGGGCATGGTTACCAAAGATGATATCATAATTGCCATCTCAAATAGCGGCGAGACCCAGGAACTCAGGGATTTAATACCTGCTTTCAAAAACATGGGAATTCCTGTAATCGCCTTAACCGGAAATAGAGAGTCAACCCTTGCCAGGATCAGCGAGGCAATGATCGACACAGGGGTTGACAGAGAGGCCTGTGCTCTCGGGCTGGCCCCTACTGCCAGCACTACAGCAACTCTGGCTGCTGGTGATGCTTTGGCAGTGGTACTCCTTAAGATGCGGCGATTCAATGAAGAGGATTTCAGGAAAAATCATCCTTCAGGAACCCTGGGTGACAGGCTTAGAGTTCGTGTGCGAGAGGTGATGATCACCGGGGCTGATATCCCGATTGTGCGCCCAGGGACTGGTATGCCCGAAATACTTAAGGAAATGGACCTCAAGCGCTTGGGTTCAGTTTTGGTACTTGACGGCGAGGAATCAGTAGTTGGGATTGTAACAGATGGTGACTTGAGAAGGGCGCTGATTAATATGGGGGACCTATCGGGAAAGGTTGTGGAGCAGGTGATGACCAGAAATCCCAAAGGTGTTTCACCCGAAGCCCTTGCAGCAGATGCCCTTGCTCTTATGGAAAAGCACCTGATCACAGTATTGCCTGTTGTTGAAACAAATAAACAACTGGTTGGAGTGATACATCTTCACGATCTTTTGGGTAAAGGGCAATTCAAGTTTGTTGTGTAGTGTAGTATCAGCCAAAGCTTATAACTGAGGGGGGTTAAATACATGGCAAGGGGCCTTAATAAGGTTTTGCTCATTGGGCGCTTGGGGGCGGATCCGGAAATACGTTATACCTCTGATGGAACGGCAGTAGCTAATTTCAATATGGCCACAAATCGTCCAATAAAACGTGGGGACCAGTGGGAAGAGGAGACAGACTGGCACAGGATTGTGGCCTGGAGAAGACTTGCGGAAGTATGTGGCGAGTATCTGAGAAAGGGAAGCAATGTCTTTGTGGAAGGCCAGCTCAGGACCCGGTCCTGGGAGGACAGAGATGGGAACAAGCGGTGGACTACAGAAGTGGTTGCCAGAGACATGATGATGTTGGATTCCAAAGGAGACAGGGCCTCGGAAACAGGAACAGGAACAGATCTTGAGCCGCCACAGCCGCCGATAGAGGACGACGTTCCTTTTTGATATCCCCTTTTGGTAATTATTTGCTCCCAGGGAATGTGAACGGTTATCCCCTTTGGCACAAAGCAGATGGAATTCTGAAGTCTACGGCATAGACAGGCTATTTGAAAAAGCCTTCAGAAGTGGTCTCTTCCCGGGGGCCACACTGACAGTAGCAACTTGCGGAGAAGTTGTGTTTGAGGCCGCCTGGGGTGGGGTCACCCATGTTCCCTGGTCTGCAAGGGTCAGTCCCAGTACGGTTTACGATCTTGCATCCCTTACCAAACCCCTTGCCACTGCACTTTCTGTCATGGCCTTAGTGGAAAGGGGTAAATTACACCTTGATGACACTCTGGGGTCATTTCTCTCCGAAGTACCGTTGGACAAAATTCAAATATCCATCCGTCACCTTTTAGGCCATACATCCGGGCTTCCAGCCTACAGACCATTTTATAAGGAATTAATTCACTTGGCGCCTGATTCCCGGCTCCTGGAAATGAAAAAATTGCTCCTGGCCGAATCCCTGGTATCTCCCCCTGGAACACAGGCCGGATATAGCGACCTTGGGTTTATGCTCCTCGGCTGGGTAATAGAGGGCCTCACAGGCAAAAGCCTGGCAGATGTTGCACAAGAGTTGGTGTTTGGACCTTTACATGTAAAAGGTCTATATTTTCCGTTGATAAGTACCACGGCAATTGGGCAAATCTCCTCTAAGCCGCCTTTTATAAAGGGAGAAAAAGAGGATTTAAGAGATGGATGCTGCAAAGGCCTTGTAGCGCCTACAGAGGTATGTCCATTCAGGAAAAGGGTTGTCTGTGGCGAGGTCCACGACCTGAATGCCTGGGTTATCGGGGGAGTTTCAGGCCATGCCGGTCTTTTCGGAACCGCAGGATCAGTGGCAAAACTCCTCCTGAGACTTCTTGATATTTATAAGGGCAGAGGCAATGTCCCTGATTTTCCAAAAGGACTCCTTCAGGAATTTTGGCGCATTCAAGGTTCTGACACCGGCAACACCTGGGCCCTCGGTTTTGACACTCCATCTCCGACCGGCTCCAGTGCAGGCAGCAGTTTTTCTCCTCGAAGTGTAGGTCACTTGGGCTTTACAGGCACATCCTTCTGGATGGACCTGGAGCATGAGATATTGGTCGTACTCCTTGCCAACCGCACTTTTCCAAAAGCCGACAGAGAGAGTCAGGCCAAAATGCGCCAATTTCGGCCTTTGCTTCATGATTTGGTCAGGAAGATTTGGTAATTTCGGAAAAATTGGTTGATCCGTGACAGAAATACATCCTGTTTTAAAAGAGCTTGAAATCCTGTCTTCTTCCAGGGAAGCCTATGTGGCTGGTGGACCCGTGAGAGACTGGCTCCTGGGCAGGAAGCTACTGGATCTTGATCTTGTAGTGCCGGATGGTGCTATCGCCCTTGCCCGGCGTTTTGCCCAAAGCACAACAGGACACTTTGTCATGCTGGATGAGAAGGAAGGGGTGGCAAGGGTTGTCTGTAAAGATTTTATTCTGGATTTCAGCCAGTACAGAGATATGGCCAATAACATCGAGGAGGACCTGTCTCAGCGGGACTTCACCATAAATGCCATGGCAGTATCACTGTCTTCAGTCCTTCCTTTTCTTAATAATCACTCACAACTCACAACTCACAACTCACAACTCTCTATCCTTGACCCTACAGGAGGTCTTGCAGACCTTGATAATCGAATAATAAGGGCAATTTCTCAAAAAAACCTTGAATCTGATCCTCTAAGGCTTCTTAGGGCCTACCGCTTCAGATCCCAACTGGATTTTGAGATAGAGCAGCGTACATGGGATTACATCAGGGATCTATCAGGTTCTATAGACTCAGTTGCGTCAGAGCGTGTCAGTCACGAACTAAGGCTGATTATGGAGTCAGAGAGGGCCGGCAGGACACTCCATGAGATGGTTCAGGTCAGGTTGCTGCAGCCGCTTATACATGAGATCAACCTTATGGAAGGTATGCCTCAGCCAGGTTATCATCATTTGGATGTCCTTGATCACAGTCTTGCGGCAGTTGAGGCCATGGAGGATCTTATTGCCAATCCCTGCAATAAATTTTTCCCATGTGTGCCTATGGAGAACTGGATCACTGAAAATAGAGCTAAATTTTCTGATCTTAAGTGGGCGGCTTTTCTTCATGACATTGGCAAGCCAAGCTGCAAGGGGGAAAAACAGGGACGCACCACCTTTTACCGCCACGACCACACAGGTTCAGACATGGTTCTGGCAATAGGAAAACGTCTTCGCTGGCCCAAACAGGAAACTATATTTGTAGCCAAGATGGTAAGGCTTCACATGCGCCCATTTCACCTCCTGAAAAATCTTAGACAGGGAGGACCCACTAAACGGGCCATGAGGCGACTTCTTACGGAAACCGGCGCTGCTTACCCGGCCCTCTTTCTTCTTGCCATGGCTGACAGCATGTCCGGCTGTGGGCCGCTTAAGCCATTAGAGCTTGATGTAGATCTGGCCAAGCTGTGGAAAAAGGTACACACTTTTTATCAGGAACGGCTAAAGCCGGTAAAGATGCGGCCCCGGCTCCTTACAGGCCATGATCTTCAAAGGATCTTTGAGCTGTCTCCCGGGCCGTTGATAGGTAAATCTCTTGATGCCCTGGAAGAGGCCCAGGTGGAAGGGGCAGTCA
>CAZPBZ010000083.1:5084-6167 GCA_964584765.1 uncultured Thermodesulfobacteriaceae bacterium | reverse complement strand
TCCACTGGATCTCATGCGGGAAGCCGCCTCGTACACTGCCCCTCTGCTTGAACCCCACGAGACCAATAGAAAGTCCGGATTCCCGTTCCCTTTCATATCCGGGGGGATGACCTCGGCCCGGAGCCCTTCCCCCTTTTTTAACCGCTTTTCAACCATGAGTTTGCGAACAGAGAGATCTTCCGTAATGTGACCATCCTGGGTATGCTCATCGCTGTCGGCCACAACAAGATGTTTCGTTATCCCTGGAAAGAGGCGAGGCGAAACACCTGTTTCAGTAATCGCAAACCGCAGATATGGTGACGTCCCGATATCCTCGTTTCCCACCTGCACCGGAGCCAAATTTTCCACGTCAAAAGGAACAACAGCGCGGTAGGAATCAGCCAGAAACTGATCGGTCAAAAGGAATATGGGGCCCTGATATCGCTCTGCCAGCTCAAAGGCCCTGCGGGTGAGATGAAAGCATTCCTCTACTGTTCCCGGCGCAAAGATGGCCCGGGGAAACTCCCCGTGGCCGGCATGAAGCACTAACTCAAGGTCTTCCTGTCCTGTGCGCGTTGGCAGGCCCGTAGCCGGGCCGGGTCGCTGGGCTACCACGACAACCAAAGGGGTTTCGGTCATGGCCGCCAGGCTGATCCCTTCCACCATGAGGGCAAACCCGCCGCCGGATGTGGCTACCATGCTTGGTACACCGGCAAATGAGGCCCCTATGGCCATATTTATGGCTGCAATTTCGTCCTCTGCCTGCTCCACAATCAACCCCATCTGTCTGGCATGGCCTGCCAGGTTCAAGCTGATGGAGGTAGAAGGCGTCATGGGATAGAATGCGAAAAACTTCAAGCCGGCAGAGAGAGAACCAAGGGCAATGGCCTCATTGCCGTTGAGCATCAAGCGCTGTGAGGGATTAACAACAGGGGCCAGCTTGCGGACAGGTGGTGCAGGCTGTTCGGAACACCAATGAAAGGCAGCTTCCAACACCCGGAGGTTCTCTTCCATGACCTGGGGATGCTTCCTGCCAAAGAAATCACTCAATGTCCTTGCCATCACCCCTTTGTCAATGCCGAGAAGGGAGCCGACAACACCAAG
>CAZPBZ010000083.1:0-4984 GCA_964584765.1 uncultured Thermodesulfobacteriaceae bacterium | reverse complement strand
AGTAAACATGTCTACATCATCATGTCCTTATCACTCTGTTCAACAGCACGGTCGATCTCTGCCTTGAGTTGGGGCGGCAGGCCCGGAATATCCACACTCAAGAACCCCCTTACAATGGTGGCGCTAGCTTCATCTTCACTCAGACCGCGGGACATAAGATATAGGATCTCGTCCTGAGCTATCTTGCCCACTGCTGCCTCGTGAGACATCTCCACCCCGTCTATCATGCCCTCCAGCTCGGGTATGGCGTGAATCGATCCGCCATTGAGGATGAGACCCTGGCACTCCAGATGGGCCTTCACCCCAGGCACTTCACCTATCAGGTCCCCGCGGGCAATAATATTTCCTCCGTTGGTAATGGCACGGGAAATGATCTCGGCCCGCGTATCCGGCTCTTTTAAGTAGATGCGACCACCCACGTCCATTTGAGAACCAGGGCTTCCTACAAGGAGGCTGTAAAAGCGTGCAACAGCCCCTTTTCCAACCAGGTGGGTAGTGGGATACATCTGGAGTGACCTCACTGGTTTCATACAGATATAATTGTTAAGAAATAGACCGCCCTCCTCTACAATTCCCGCTGATCTGGCTCGTACCATCATCTCTTCAGCCCAGTAGTGAATCATGGTGAAGCTGAGCTTAGCATTTTTCTTGATATAAAACTCAGAGACCCCGACATGGAGCCCACTTTGCAAATGGGCAGCAGTAGCACAACCCGTGATGATATGAAGCTCAGATCCTTCTTCAGCAACAATTATGTTATGGACGTTCTGGCTCAGGCCTTCCCTTTCCATATACATACATGCCTGGACAGGATAGACGACCTTGCTGCCCGGAAGGGCCCTTATGACATAGCCATTATGCAAGTCAAGCTGGGCTCGCGCTGTGTACTTGTCAGTGTCCACAGCCACCAGCTTCCAGTAATAATCCTTGACCCAATCATATTGTTTAAGCGCTTCCGTGATTGGCATCACCTCCAGCCCTTCCTGCATGGAATGGGCATGTATCACCGAAGTATCTTTCTGTACGTAGGTGCCGGACCTCTCGGTTTCCCCGGCATCTACCCCGGCCAGGATCATCCGCTCCTTATCGGCTTCAGACAGGGCATCCAGATCCTCTACATAGCCATGAGAAACAGATTCCGACCCGTATGCATCAAGGTCTATGTCCGGCCCGAGTTTTGCTGTCTTATCCCTGGCACGCAGGGCCATTTCATCTAAGCCGCGCATCTTATACACTCCTCATATCCGACTTCGCTGATACACCTGAATATCTCCCTGGGATGGGTCGTGCAAGTCAGTACACCATCAAAGAGTACCTGTCCCTTGTCCGCTGTTACATAATCCAGTATGAACCCGGTATGCGTAATAATCAGGCCCATCTTGGTCCGTTCTCTGTGCCGCTCCTTCTGTGTCTTTTCTGAGTCCACCTTGAAGTCCCGTTGAAGCAGCTCGCTGATCGTGTTTCCTATAAGAACAATATTTTCTAAATCCACACCAGACTCAGGTTCATCAAAGAGAAATAGATCCGGATCCTGGGCCATCAACTGCAAAAGCTCCGAGCGCTTGATCTCACCCCCTGAGAAGCCTTCGTTGACGTCACGCTTCAGAAACTCAGAAAAATTCACCTTTTGCGCAAGGGCCTCCACATCAACCTCTTCTTTTGCACAGATTTCAATCATTTGCCTTGTCTTCACCCCATGAATGGTGGGCGGCCGCTGGTAAGACATGCCGATGCCAAGCCGTGCCCGCTCATTAACTGACATATGGGTAATGTCTTGTCCTTTAAAGAGAATTTTTCCGCCAGTAACTCTGTACTGTGGGTAGCCCATAATAGTCATGAGCAAAGAAGTCTTACCCGACCCGTTCGGACCGAATAGAATGTGGGTTTCACCCGGAAGAATTTCCAGGTCGATGTGTTTCAGTATCTCCTTGTCGCCGAGCTTAACCTGCAGGTCCTCGATCTGTAGCATCTCTTCTCTCCTGGTTGAGTTGCGGGTTTCGTGTGTTGTGAAAAGCTGTCGGCCAGCTCCGATACGGCAATAACTGGTTCGAGATCGGACAGAACGCGTTTTTCCTTCTGGAGCAGGTCACTGACTATCTTTTTGGCCTTGGCGATGTCATCGCCCTAATATTCCCCTGATAATTTACTTGACCGCATCACCAGGGGATATTCACAAACCGAACACTTTTTTCAGGATGTCCGTAGTCCTGGCCACTGGATCCGTGCGTATTTTCTTCTCTTCTTCTGCCAGTAACGTGAAAAGTCCGTCAAGGGCCTTGCCGGTGACATAGTGGTCCAGATCAAGGTCAGTGCCTGCTATTAGAGGTTTTACAGCCGCATGGTCCACCAGGGACTGGTAGGACTGGGTTACACCCACTGTCTGGGAAGTGGCATGAACTATAGGCTGGAACCTCTCGCTAAGCGGTTGCCAGGTCTTCTCCTGAAAATAATCGGTAGCCGCGGTGTCCCCTCCTTTCCATAAACGACGTACATCTTCAAAGGTCAGATCTTTTACGGCCTGAGCCAAGACGGGAAGTGCCTCTCCTGACGCCTTTTCTGCAGCCTGGTTCATGGTTTGCTCAAAAGCGTCAGCCTGGGAACCAAGGCCAAGCCCTCTCAAGGTTCCAGCAACATTCTGAAGATAGCCTGGCAGTGGTATATGAATGACCGGATTGTCCATAAAACCTCCAGAGGCGGAGGCCCTTTCCGCTGCCCTCTGCACCCCTAAATCCAGAGCCTCTCGAAGCCCGCTCAAGATCTCCTGGTCAGTAAGTTCGTCCTGCTTCACGGCGGTTTTCACGGCTTCTTTAGGGCCGGTTACTTCTCTTACCTTATCAACGGCACTGTCCCAGAACCCGCCATAAACCGACGGGACAAAGGCCACAAGGCTGAACAGAATCAGGATCAGAATTTGTCTCATAAGAAGAACTCCTTTTTTGTTTTACAAAATTACAAAAAGTAGCCCGAAAAGCAGTATTTCCTTAAAGAGGGTCCCGTTCGCCATTTCTTTAAAAAATATTAGCAAATTATTGCGCTGGCTGTCAATCTGGAACAAGAATGGGGCATTTGCGCTGTAGATTTATTTAGATCATGTTATTTTAAGGTGGGAAAACGAACCGAACTTTTCATCCGCTTTTTCACATTGACAGAAAAGACAGATTTCCACGACTGAGGAAACTATATATCGCAACCGGACCTCACTTATCCTTGTTCCAATCCTCGAGTTCTGCTCCTTGATATTCTTCCTGCTGGACCGTGAGGTCCAGGTTGATGACAAGGCCTGAATGCTTCCTGACTTCGCTGTCTTCCCTCAATTTCAGGTGGCGCTCCCGGGCTGTCCGGACATCCTCCAATGCCCTCTTCAGGGCCAGCCCTATGGCATTGCTCCTGTCTATCTCACCAGGTTTTAATTTTGGAGCAATACCATCTTCTGCAATACCTTCAGCAAAGTGCGCAAGGTGTTTCATCTTTTCCATGGCCTGGTCCATGATCTTCCAGCCCATGATTTCATCTTTTTGGAAGACCCAGGAAGTGCGGAGATGTTGCAGCATCTCCGTATACTTGCTTGTGACCTCTGCCTGCAACTTATCCAACAGCTCCTCGGGCAATCCCATTTCTCCCCCAGGAAGGCCCGCTGCCTCCTCAGGGCTCAACTTGTCCAGCTTTCTTTGAAACTTTCTGGCGTGGATGGCCGATTCCCATGCCTCTCTCTCAAGTACCCGCCTGATATGGGGGTCATCTACCTTTTCCGCTTCTCCGCCATAATGGGGGATCAACTTCTCCTCGTACTCAATGTAAGACCTGAGTATGGTTGCCCGGCTGGTTGGATCATAGGGATAGGGAGCCGGTGTGAAATTGGGCTCGCCTCCCAATTTGCCTATTATCATCCCCAGCCAGTGAAAATGCCACATCTCCTCCCTGGAGATGGAAACCAGGCTCGCACCCAGAGGCGTATCTTCTCCTTCCATATAGCCGTGAACGAGATAGCGTATGATGGCCGCATGTTCATCGGCAAGATCCCTGTTTAAACTGTCAATTAAGGCCTGTTTCTCCATGAGTAACTTCTCCTTACGGTTTTGTTCTGCCCCTGGACTCCCCGGCAAAAGCTTCCAGCAGGTTTTGTTCGGTCTTAGTCATATCATTTCCCTTTCTCAATATAGGCTAATGAAAAAGAATATCCGGTTTCCAGTGAACACTGAACCTCTTAACCCGTGAACGGTTCACCTTAACCCTTTGTCTTGCATGTAGATATTCCGAAAACTTTATAGAGTCCGCACCAGCCCGTGGCGGCTGTAAAAATTGGCAATAAGCCAATAGCTCCCCACCAACTTTTCATATAGACGCCAACTGCAATAATAACAAGTCCTATGAACACTCTGATAGTCCTGTCAGTTCTACCCATGTTGCATTTCATATGTGCCACCTCCTTAGCCCGAGTCCAGAAAAGGAATGGATGGAGCAGTTGATCAGTTTTCCTCTACAATTTCTTCCTGCAGTTTCCCCTTGTGCTTGGTTCCACAGAAAGGACAGAGAATCTCGATCTCTTTTTCATCCCCAATAAATTTTTCGCGCAGTTTTTCCGGCCCAAGAAAGCTGACGTCACCGCAAGCACACTGGGGACATTCAGCCCTGACCATGTATTTCCTCTTAGACATTTTTCTCCTCCTTTCAATGGGCGTATAGCTCTTTTTCCAACCATGCCTTGATTTCGTCGCTTATGGCCCAGACACCCTTGATGCCACCAACCGATTCCAGAAAGTGATCCCTCAACTCATCCGGCATATCGATTGCGGCCAGTTCAACAGCCTCTTCTGAGTTTCGCCGGATGAAAAAAATCTTAGGAGGGTCCTCCCAGGTATTCACTACAAAATAATAAGATACGTCGTCTTTTGATCTTATCAGGCTTTTGCCGTGAGTCCAGCTGTTTCCCCATTCCAGATACAGGGTAACCGCCTCTTCAGGTGTCATGTCCCAGTCAATGGCA
>CAZPBZ010000082.1:3811-6206 GCA_964584765.1 uncultured Thermodesulfobacteriaceae bacterium | reverse complement strand
ACGGAACAGATTCTTTGCCAGAGAAGGGGTGGACCCACTGAAATACGCCTTTGATCGCAAGATCGCGGTTCATGCCGGGGCCGGAGGACAACCGCTTCCTGCTGAAGAGGCTTTGCCTACCTGGCAGGCACTTTGTATTAAGCCTGACAGTTCGCATCGAAGGACAGTCTATATCCACATCCCCTTCTGCCAGAGCCGGTGTCTCTATTGCGGCTTCTTCATGCGCACCCTGAGCCAGGGCGACAGTGCCCGTTACACTGATGCCCTCCTCAAGGAGATAGAGCAGGCCTCGGGACTTCCGGCCGTGGCCGGCCACTCCATACATGCAGTCTATCTGGGAGGCGGGACACCTACGGCATTGGATGCAGAAGATCTCAAACGGCTGATCGAGGCTGTTTGCCGCCTGTTTCCCCTGGCCAATGACTGCGAAATCACTGTGGAAGGCAGGGTTGCTGATTTCGGAAAAGAAAAGATGCACGCTTGCGTGGCCGGAGGTGCAAACCGTTTTTCCATCGGTGTCCAGAGCTTTAATACCAAAGTCCGGCAGGACGTTGGACGTATATCGGACAGGGCCGAGATCCTGAAAATGCTTACCACCTTGACTGACCTGGATAACGGGGCCGCAATTATTGACCTCATCTACGGGCTTCCAGGCCAGACCATGGGTGTCTGGGAAGATGACTTGAGGACCCTGATTGAAGAGACAAAGCTGGATGGCGCCGATCTCTACCAGTTGAACATCTTTAAGGGCAGCCCTTTGAGCCGGGCTGTAGATCAAGGTAAGCTCCCACCCCCTGCGGACATCCCTGCCCAGGCCGAGATGTTTTTAAAAGGAAGGGAGATGATGACTGCGGCTCGCTTCAGACGTCTCTCCATGTCCCATTGGGGCCGCACTCCCAGGGAGCGTAACCGTTACAACACCTTTATCCGCTACGGGGCCACTTGCATCCCACTGGGCTGTGGTGCGGGAGGGCGTCTTCACGGCCACTATTTCTTTCAGGAGGGGAATCTGAAGACCTACTACAAGCGTGTCAATGCAGGGGAAAAACCAGTGGCCATGGCCATTCTCCTGCCTGTTCACTCCCCTCTTTTTAGAAACCTTGTTGGGCAGATGGAAAATGGCAAAGTGAATCTCACTGCCCTTGGAGAAAAGCACGGTTTTGACTTAGAGGCAGTCTTTTCCCCGCTCCTTGAGCAATGGGAGCAGGCAGGCCTGATATGGCGTCCGGTGGAGGGATGGATTGAGCTCACAGTGGCAGGGGAGTTCTGGAATGTCAACCTGGCCCAGGCCCTTATTGACTACTTCCTGCACTATCATCAGGAAGATGCCCGGCCTGGTTCCATGGCACTTTAAGCTCAGCAAGATTTATCATATCGGAGGACAATCATGAAAACCCTAATCGTATGTGCAAGCAAGTACGGTTCCACCCTTGAAATCGGAAGATGGCTGGCGGAAAGACTGGGCGGCGATTGCCTTGTGAATAAGGCTGAATCCATGCCTGACCCTTCGGATGCAGATCTTGTCATTCTTGGTTCTGGTATCTACAATCACCACGTGTTGCCCTCAGTGCAGGAATATGTGAACCGCTTCAAGAATGCGCTGAAAGGCAAAAAGACTGTGGTCTTTGGAGTCGCCATGGACACAACAGGGGTTTTTGTGCAGGGAAAGGTCCACGGCGGATGGGACTATATCCTGCCGTTGATCAAGACCCTGCCAAAACCCCCGATCCATGCCGGACTCCTGGGCGGTGAGATAAACCCGGACAAGCTGGATGCCAAGGATACAGAAGGACTTAAGCGGTTCTACAAGATGCTCTACGGCCGGGAGACTCCCATACCCTATAAGACCCGGATGAACAAGAATGAGGTCTGGGCCTTTGCGGAAAAGATACTGGAGCGTCTTGAAAGGCCGATTTAGTGAAATGGAAGGAGGCCCTTCTGTCCATTTATTCCCTAACTGCATACGAGCACCCGTGCTGAGCTCAAACGGCTGCAGCGGGAGTAGAAAAAGAAGAAAGAAAAGAATGGATGGACCTTTCCCTTACGTCAGCAATGAGGGGAATGGAAAAGGAAGAGTTAACGTATTCCATGAATGACTTAAAGGAAACTTCATCCCACATACCATGCCGAACATTGCCTTAATTCCCGGTCCTTCCATATTGTCAGATTATGCCATTTAGATTTAACGGGGCAAGCAAATCAATACTGGATGGATTTTTGAGCTGGTGTGGTATATTGAAGATGGTTTCAATATAGGGAGACTGAAGATTTGACCGTTGGTGGTCTGAGACGAAGCGCAGGTGGTTGGGAAGGTGTTTTGGAAGGAAAATGCGAACCTAATACCTGGTCCAAACTATTGGGTCCACTTTACTCGCGTTCGGCGGAAAGCGGGATG
>CAZPBZ010000082.1:0-3801 GCA_964584765.1 uncultured Thermodesulfobacteriaceae bacterium | reverse complement strand
GTGCCGGCTAAACGTCCATGGCCGCAGAAATTAGTCACCCCCGAAAATGAAAATATGATATATAAAGGGTACAGGCAGGAGGAAGTCCGACAGAATCCAAACTATTGGGTCCACTTTACTCGCGTTCGGCGGAAAGCGGGATGAAGAAAAAGACATTCTTGAGTTGGAGTAGTGGTAAGGACAGCGCATGGGCTTTGCATGCCCTGCGGCAGGATCCGGAGATTGATCTCCTTGGCCTATTCACCGTTGTGAACAAGGCATATGACCGTGTATCCATGCACGCAACCAGAGCGGACCTGTTGAAACGCCAAGCGGATGCACTGGATCTGGCCCTCCAAATTATTAACATTCCTCATCCATGCGGTAACGAAGAATGCGATGCCATCATGCGGTCGTTCGTTGACAGCGCCAATGAAAACGGAATTGAGTGCATGGCCTTCGGAGACCTCTTTCTTCAAGACGTCAGAGAATATCGTGAGAACCAACTGCGGGAAACAGGAATCAAACCTATATTTCCCATCTGGAACATTCCTACGGACATTCTGGCAGAACAGATGTTGTCGTCTGGTGTTGAGGCATATATCAGTTGCGTTGACCCCCGAAAAGTGCCTGGGACCCTGGCTGGCCGCCGATGGTCAGAGGCACTGCTCAAAGAATTCCCTGAAAATGTTGATCCATGTGGCGAAAATGGGGAGTTTCATACGATTGTTGTTGGTGGGCCGATGTTCCGAGAATCGATTCCCATCCACATCGGTGAAACCGTCGAGCGAGAGGGTTTTGTTTTTACGGACATAATCCCCGAAAATTGAAAGGAACATCGAAGCAGCCGCTTTCAGTCGACGCAAAAAAGCTGTGCGGCTGAGGCGCAACATTGAGCATAGAGACAATGAACAAATGACATTTTCTAGAGATAGAATAAAGGCCATTTTATTCGACTACGGAAACACATTAATTGAATTTGGTCCGAGCCAAATAAAGGTTCAGTATACTGCTCTTGAGAAGGAATTGAGGAGGATGTTCGGCTACTGCAATTCTTCCCATTTGAAAGATATCCGTGACCGTCAAGCCTTGGCTCCTTTTACCAGCGGATTTAGAGAGAATGATCTAAAGTCTATTACTGAGGAGCTGATTCGAGAGATATACAACGTAGTTCCAAAAGAAAGTCAGATCAATGCATTGATCCAAGCACGTTATAAATCATTCGTTAATGTTGTGAAGCTTTCTAGTGATGTATTACAGTTGCTTAAAAAAATTAATAAACGATATCGGTTAGGGCTTGTATCGAACTATCCCTGCAGTCGATCGATTCAGCATAGTCTTATGAAATTAGGGCTCTCAGATGTTTTGGAAGCCGTGGTTGTTTCGGGAGATGTTGGCTATGTAAAACCTCATGCGAAGCCCTTTGAAGCCATTTTAAATCTTCTCAGCCTTCACCCAAAAGAATGTGTCTATGTCGGTGACAATTGGCTGGCTGATGTTCAAGGCGCCAAGCGTATAGGAATGTATTCTATCCTAATTGCACAGTACACGCCCTATGAAAGTTTCGATCCCGTCAAGGGAGACCATAACCCGGATGCAACGATAAAAAACCTTAATGAGCTTGAAGAGTTGTTATTACGCTAATTAAAAGGATGAAAGAGATACGGCTTGGCTCCGTTTCTAAAATGATGCTAAATTGCTTACCGAGACTATTTGATATGTTTTGTTTCTATAGAGTCCACAATTAATCACAGGTAAACCACCGGCTCTGCCGGAGGTACTTGATGAAATGAAATGAATACACCAGAGCCTTGTAATAGTTGTAAACTTTGTGACGTTTCTAATTCCATGTGTAAAGAGCCACTAGGCCTTGGACGACATTACTGGGGTGAAATGGATTGTCCTTATTTTGAGCCGTTGCAAGTACCTAGCTCAATCGAAGAATACACAAGAGAATTGGAAGAATATTGGAAAGATATAAAAGATATCCCAACAGGACGTCAACCATTTGATCTCTTGACAGCCCGATCCCAAATCGTGATACACGAGTTTCATGTCATAAGAGTTGGGAGAGATGGAGTTTTTGGTTTCCCCCTTGCACTGCTGCAGCAATGCCTTCCTGAACAGCGACGACATGCCATTCCTGAACAGCAATTCCGATTATGATAATGACAAACTCAATTTAACGGCTCTATCAACATCATCCATTCTGGCTTCGCTGAGTCGGCCAAGGCATTTTTCTAATCTTTGTTTTGCGACAGTAAGTATCTGGCTTGTTTTTATGATCGAAGGGCAGTCAAGTCCACCCTCCGGAGGGTTTACTTTGACGTTCATCGGATAAATCCTCACGGCGCTTGAAATTGCAGCTACAATAGTTATTGGTGCTTTCTCGTTGCCAATATCATTCTGAATGACGAGTGCGGGTCTTTTGCCCGCCTGCTCACTCCCTCTGGCAGGATTCCAGTTAACCAGCCATACCTCACCGCGTTTGGGAAAACGCTTCATCCTAAAATCTCCCTTTGAGCTTCAAAGGTGATATCTGCGAGTGCTTTATCTTCTTCGGCCATTTCTTCATAACCTTTTGCCAAAAAAGTCTCGGTCTCCTTTTTTAGCCATAACTTGAATGCCTCTTGGGCAAGTTGACTTTTTGCCATATTAAGAGCTTTTGAGGCCTTTTCAATGGCTGCATAAAGGTCTTTATCGATAGTCAGGCTGACCTTTTTTTTGGTTCTCATTTAATGCCTCCTATTTTACGTATCATTTATATGATAATAGGTAGTATTTATCGTCTTGTCAATATTTGAACTCGATCAAGCCGCACAAGCGGATCGCCCTGATGGGGCTATATGTCATCAACTTTAACCGCAGACACAAACGCCGGGGACATCTATTTCAGTACCGCTATAAATCAATTGTCTGTGAGGATGATCCCTATCTATTGGAACTGACTATGTATATTCATCTCAATCCGTTGCGAGCCAGGGTTGTTAAGAATTTTAGTGCCCTTCGGACATATCCTTGGACAGGTCAAGGGAACTTACGGAACTGATCGGTTTTATTTCAGACTGATGCTTAAAGGTATGGTATGCAGGCTGCTTGACACACTGTTTGTGCTCTTGAGTTTCCAGTCACCGCAATCTGCGATATCACCGAGCAGGTTGTCGATTTCCCGAACTAATCCCCCAATATTAAGACTCGGATGTCTTGAAAAAACATCTGGTAATCCGTATGTCAGATTGCACGAAAGGCAGCAGCCTGGACGTTGAGTCAGGTTTAAGGTGAATTGGAGGGTAGATTCGTCTGCGCCGTCAAAAGAAAGGGTTATGTCGTATGCACCCTCTAAAGCATCTCCGAAAAGGGCATTGAAAAATTGGTCAGCTCTCTCTGCCGGAAACAGTTTTTGAAGAGTTTGATCATTGAATATTTCAGCTAATTTATTGCTGTCCATAGTGACTCCTGGTAAATTAAGTACGTCTTGAAAAAGGACATTCCTCAGAATATCTTATAATCTCTTTTACGCGCAAGCAGAACCTTCTCAAGGTAAGCACATGCCGTCAAAAAAATCACGATTAAACAAAGACGAGATGGATCAAATCATTGCTGAGGCTCGGCGTCGGGAGAAAACCTATAGGGAGCAAGCGCTCAAGATGTACCCATGGATATGTGCGCGATGCGGGCGCGAATTCACAGGCAAGAGACTTCGTGAGCTCACGGTCCATCACAAGGATCACAACCACGATAACAATCCGCCTGACGGCAGCAACTGGGAACTGCTGTGTCTTTACTGTCACGACAATGAGCACTCGCGGTATCTGGATGGGG
>CAZPBZ010000081.1:0-6215 GCA_964584765.1 uncultured Thermodesulfobacteriaceae bacterium | reverse complement strand
GAGTTTATGTCGAGCCTTAACAGTTTTGTCTGGGGTCCTGTAATGCTTGTCTTTCTGGTGGGCACAGGGGTCTTTCTCACTCTGCGCCTGCGCTTTGTGCAGATATTTCACTTCTTCAAGGCTCTAAAGCTCGTCTTTTCAAGGTCCAGGGGGGACGATGCAGCAGGGGATATCAGTCCATTCCAGGCATTGACCACGGCTCTTTCAGCCACCATTGGAACAGGCAATATTGCCGGAGTCGCCACGGCTATCTACCTGGGCGGCCCAGGCGCCATTTTCTGGATGTGGGTCTGCGCCTTCTTCGGCATAGCAAGCAAGTATGCCGAGGCAGTGCTGGCAGTAAAATACAGGCACATGCTCCCTGACGGAACCATGCAAGGCGGTCCCATGCGCTATATAGCAGAAGGCCTGGGACTGAAATGGTTGGGATGGCTCTTTGCGCTGATGGGCAGCCTCTCCGCCTTTGGAATCGGCAGCATGGTCCAGTCCAATTCAGTGGCTGTGGCCCTCGGTGAGACTTGGGGGGTCCCTCCCCTGCTCACTGGAATTGTGCTGGCGTTAATGACCGGAATCGTAATAATCGGAGGTATCCATCGCATTGGAAAGGTTACCGAGAAGATTGTTCCGGTCATGGGGGTTTCTTATGTATGTGGGGCACTTGTGATACTTGCCATGAACCTTGAAAGGATCCCCGGGGCCCTCACCTTGATAATAGAACATGCCTTCAGCCCTGCCTCTGCTGCCGGTGGTTTTGCCGGGGCGGCAGTGGCTACTGCCATCCGTTTCGGTGTGGCCCGCGGGGTATTCTCTAACGAGGCCGGTCTCGGAAGTGCAGCCATCGCACATGCGGCAGCTCGGACCAACAGCCCTGTGCGCCAAGGCCTCATAGCCATGACAGCCGTATTCTTTGATACCATTATTATCTGTTCCATGACTGCTTTGGTGATCCTTTCCACCGGCGCCTGGACCAGCGGGGAGACCTCCAGCGCTCTGACATACAAAGCCTTTGAAATGGGACTGCCCGGCCCTGGCGGACTGATTGTAACTATTGGGCTTGCTGTATTCGCATACTCTACAATGATAGGTTGGGCCTATTATGGTGAAGAGTGCATTGAATACATACTGGGCCTGAAGGCCAGGACGCCCTATCGCTACTGCTTCTGTCTTGTCATCGCCATTGGCGCTTTTCAAAAAGTGGATTTTGTGTGGGACTTTTCCGATACTATGAACGGAGCCATGGCCATCCCTAACCTCATCGGCCTGTTGGGGCTCTCAGGAGTAGTATTAAAGATGACCAGAGAGGCCTTGGCCAGACCGGAAATCTGAGTTGTTTCCGGGGAAAAAGTTTTTCGAATAAACTGAATCACGATTCAAAGTCCTTGCAATCTGACACTCATAAATATATACAAATAGAGGCTCAATCCAAGCTTAGGGCCTGGAAAGGAGGTGGGGCGACCTATGATATAAATGTCTTTACCAGGATCCATGGATACTAACAGAAATAAATTCCTTTCAGATAATAAATCAGATAATAAAAGGGATAGGAGGATTTTTTAAATGAAGCGCTTTTTTGCCCCTTGCCTGGCAGTAATATTTGTTTTGAGCTTAACGCTCATTAGTTTAACTGGAGGATTGAGCACATTCGCTTATGGAGAGTCTGCAGAAGATCTGAAGCTGCAAATGAAGACCATGCAGGACCAGATGATGCAGATGCAAGAAAATATGCAGGCCCTCCAGAATCGTATCAATCAGCTTGAAACGGCTCCGCCGGCCCCTCAGCTCGCAGCTAAGCCTGCCCCTGAGGTCCCGGCTCTGACAGCCGAGGAGGTTACGGCCCTGAGGAGTTTGAAGACCCAGGGCAATGTCTGGTCCAAGTACAACATGCAACTCTATGGGAAGGTCAAGGTCGACTTTAATTACGACACGGCTGAATTCAAAAAATACAATGACTTCATAGGTTGCGTGGCCGAGGAAAGTGATTACAAAAACGACTCTACCAACTTCAACCCCCGCGACACCAGGATTGGTTTTGAGGCCAATCATAAGTGGGATGAATGGTCGGCCCTGGGCCGCGTAGAGATGGACTTCTACGGTGACAACGAGCCAGGCGACGATGGCGACAACCTGATTCCACGCATGCGCCTGGGCTATATTGATATCGGCAACGAAAAGACCCAAACGAGCATGGTGGTCGGTCAGGACTGGATCCCGGTCTCACAGCTCAATCCATCGACTGTTGACTTCGGTATCCTGACCGCGGCAGGAAACCTGTGGTGGCGTGTCCCCCAGATTACAGTGCGGCAAGAGCTTGGGGATTTCCAGGTATTGGCGTCGGTGATGAAGCACAGGCGTACAGATACTGAAAACGAAGACCGTATGCCCTGGCTCCTCAGCCGGATACAATACTCCAATGAAATCCTGGGCAAGGGCGGCCTCGTGGCCCTTGGCGGAGGCTACCGACATGCCGACTATGGAAAGAATACTTCTAATAACACAGACCGCTGGCTGGTTTGCGGCGAGCTGAATTACGTCACCGGTCCCTTTACTTTTAAGGGTGAGCTCTGGACCGGTGAGGGCATTGGGCGCAACTTCCTGCGCTATGAGCTGGATATGGCTGAGGACGGAGGACCTGCATCAGCATACGGCGGATGGGCCGATCTCACTTATGCCGTCAATGACAAGACCACAATGACTGCAGGTTACGGCTTTGACAATCCCAACAATGGCGACATAGGCGACCTGACGGACACCAACGACCGTCGCTTCACGCGCAACGAACAGTACTTCATCAATACCTGGTATTCACTGTCCAAACCACTCAAGGTCGGTGCTGAGTATATTTACATCGAGACTGAGCGGCACCAGCAAATTCATTCAGGAAACCGCTTTACGGTTTCAATGCAGTATCTATTCTAGATAACCATTCTAGATAACCATACGGGTTCAGAGGTTCAGGGTTCACCGAGAATCTAAACCGTTGAAAAGTGGTGGGGTGGGCTGGTTAACAGGCTTGCCCCACTCACTATATCCCTGTTTTCTGATGAAGCTTGTCCGATATCCGCTGGACCTTATCGGATTTTACCATGGATGCGGCCTCATCTGCAAAGCGCATAGCTCCTGAAATATTGCCATCTTTAAGATAGCCCTTTACCCTCTTTTCAATACGGGCTGTGGCACGATCTTCCTTAATATGGAAGGCCGGTGCTGTTATGAGTTTTTTGGAGTCACGGCTCCCGCAGTCAGGGCATGGTGAAGGGTCTTCACCCCTTCTAACAATCGCTTCAAAAATCAATCCGCACTTGGCGCATTCATAATCATATATCGGCATAGTCATAATGCTCCCTGATCCAGGACTGATACTCTCCACTCCTGACCCGGCTGACCCATTCCTGATTGTCAAGATACCATTTGATAGTTTTATGGATCCCTGTTTCAAGAGACTCCTCAGGGATCCAGCCCAATTCCCTTTTCAATTTAGTGGAATCTATGGCATATCTGCGGTCATGACCAGGCCGGTCTTTGACAAATGTTATCAATTCCCTTCTCGACTTATTGTCTTTCAGTTTCTGAAGGCCATCTAAAATGTCACAAATCATCTCTACAAGGTTGATATTCTCCACCTCGTTGTTGCCACCAATGTTATACATATTGCCCCTTTCCCCATTTTTAATTAATTCCCAAATGGCAATACAGTGATCCCTGACATAGAGCCAGTCTCTGACATATCTGCCATCTCCATAAACCGGCAATGGTTTTCCCTCCAGGGCATTGAGGATAATTAAGGGAATCAGTTTCTCTGGAAATTGATATGGACCATAATTATTTGAACAATTAGAGATAATAATGGGCAAACCGTAGGTCTTGTAATAGGCCCTCACCAAATGGTCTGAAGCAGCTTTTGAGGCAGAATAAGGGCTGTTTGGTCTGTAGGGGGACTCCTCTGTGAAAACTCCCTCTTTTCCCAGACTTCCGAATACCTCGTCAGTGCTGATATGGTAAAAAAGCTGCAGCCGATCCTGTTTTGACTTGGCCGACTCCAATAAATTGAACGTGCCTACAATATTGGTCTGGATAAATGAATCAGGGCTGACAATGGACCTGTCAACATGGGATTCAGCAGCAAAATGGCAGACAGTATCTATCTCATAGTCATCAAATATTCTTGCAATGCTCTGACGGTCGCATATATCGGCTTTAAAAAAAATATAGCGCTCTGGAAAATCTCTCTCAATATCAAACAAGTTCTCAGGATTTCCTGCATACGTCAATTTGTCTACATTTATCACCAGCCCGGAAAAATCTGATTCTTTCAACAGATACCTGATAAAATTTGTTCCGATAAAACCGCACCCTCCTGTTACCAAAATATTTTTCATGGTATTGCCTTCATTGCCTCGTTTAGCAGTTGTTCCTGAAAATTGGAAACGAATTGATCCACATCATGGGACCAATTTTTCATCAGGTTGATGTCGGCCTTTTTGAGCCGCTGGTTTTCCAGTATTGAATTTCTAGGTCTTATTGCCGTGGTAGGATACTCCTCACTCGTGCACGGAATTAATGAATGCTGAACTCCCATTTCACCAAGAAAATGACCAGCCAGTTCATACCATGTACAATGTCCTTCAGCAGTGGCATGATAGGTTCCCCGACCGTTCTTTTCTATGAGTTCGGCGATCTGAAGTGCCAGCCGGTAAGACCATGTAGGCGAACCAAACTGGTCGTTCACGACCTTCAACTTTTTATCAGGATTTCTAAGGGCTATCTTGAGGATAGTCTTAAGAAAATTCCGGCCATGGATGCCATACAACCAGGCTGTCCGCAATATTATGTATTGGTCGGTTGTCTGCATTACAGCCACCTCACCTTCAAGCTTGGTCCTGCCATAATAGGAAAGGGGATTCGGCTCATCGTCTTCCACATAGGGCTCCGGCGGCTTTCTCCGGCCGTCAAAAACATAATCAGAAGAGATATGGATCAACAGACCGCCATATTTTGTGACCCAGGATGCCAGATTTTTCGGCCCTTCAACATTGACCTTCCAGGCCGGTTCCCTTTCTGTCTCACAGGCATCCACATTGGTGTATGCAGCGCAGTTGAGTATGATGTCAGGGACGTATTTTCCTATCACCTTATCCACATCTGAGGAATTAGTAATATCCAGTTCATTTAAGGTTAAGGCAAAGACTTCGTGTGGTTCTTGAAGAACTCGTACGCAATCACTGCCCAATTGTCCATCACCGCCACATATCAGTATCTTCATGACCTCTTAACCTATCACTTCAGATTTCGTAGAATTTCACACCCCTGTATGCTTCCTTCTTCCAGCCAGAAAATTCATTAAAAAGACAATTAAAAAGCCGAGAACAGCCAGACAAAGAGCCTGCATTAATTCTGTACTCCATTGGTTCGGCAAAATATTAACATAGGCTGTAACAATTACATTCCCATGGGTGTCTGTCATGCTCTGTAAGGGTTTTTTCCAGGGCCAGACCTTTCTCAATGAACCCAACATAAAGCCGGTTAATATGGCTATAGTAAAATTGTAGTATTTATTTAAAAGCCAGTTAAGAAAACGAATGAATGAAATTAATCCTACTCCGGCTCCGGCAGCCACTATGAAAAGTGTTAAAAAATCACGGTTATTCACGGCTTCAAGCACATAATGATATTTACCCAGAAGTACAAGGATAAATGCCCCGGATATTCCAGGCAGGATCATTGCACATATGGCAATGGCCCCGCTCATAAATAAGAACCATGGGGTATCAGGTGTAGATGCGGGTACCATACCAACCAGGAAATAAGTACAGGCCGCCCCCAATCCTACCCAGGCGAAAATGGATGGAGTCCATTTTTCAAGATAACGGCTTACGGTAAATAAAGAGGCAACTATCAGACCAAAGAAAAAGGACCATATCAGTATCGGCTGGTTTTGAAGAAGCCAGCTTAGTATCCTGGATAGACTGAAGATGGCCATTAAAATACCCATGCCGACTGCCATAAGAAATCGCCATGAGACATGATTCAGGGCATCACTTAATTTCAAAGAAAAAAGCAATTTTAAAAAAACCAGATCAAAAGACCTGATGGACTCGATCAATTCCTTATAAATCCCAAGGATGAATGCCATGGTTCCGCCCGAAACCCCTGGAACCACATCTGAAGCGCCCATGCAAAAGCCCTTTATTGCTAATCCAAGGTAAGCTTTGAATGAT
>CAZPBZ010000080.1:0-6220 GCA_964584765.1 uncultured Thermodesulfobacteriaceae bacterium | reverse complement strand
TCCTGATCCCTATTCATATGGACTTTGACGTTGCCGTGAGACGTAACAACGTAACTTGCAATATTAACCGGTTTATGTAAAAATAAATTATTGCAATGAATGGTTTTAGCCAAAAGGCAAAAGGTTTGCCGGTGGGGCCAAGACGTTGAGTCTTTGTTGCCGAGGCCGACAAGTACTGATTGCTATTAGCAAATCAAAGAAAGGGGAGGGCAAGGACATGAGACATGCATCAAGAAAGTACCGATGGACGGTGTTGGGTATACTCTTTGTTCTGTTTATCGTCTTGAGTGCAGCCTATGCACAGGAATCTGTAAGGACTAGTTACTCGCCTGTTGTTATCAAAGAGAGCTTTGCAACGATAATGGATCGCATGAAGGCTGCAAAGCCTGAGGTCATGGAGCGTCAGATGGATCTGCTCAATGAGCGCTATGACTTGAGCAATCGTCCAGCCAAGGGCGTTACTATGTCCCGCGGAAAGCCCATCCAGGAAGGTGTGAGGGCAAAGTTACCTAAGGGGATGACATGGGATAAGCTGGCGGCAATGAGCCCTGAAGAGATTTGTAAAAAGGATCTTTTCCCCAAGGGACTTATGCCACTTCCCCATCCAAATCATCCTGAAGGTGGTCAGGTTTTCCCAAAGTCCCATATTGATGAGATCAAAAGGCAGGAAGGGCGGGATCTCACCCGTTTTGATCTGGATTTTGATTTGCCGGATCATTTTTTACCTGACTTCCCGGCAGCCATTTATCTGACTACAAGGCCGGACCTTGGTGACGTCTCCCAGGGTAAGCTGGTAACCATCGACAACTACTATGAGTTGTTCAACGGAATACTTAATCCCAAGCAGCTTGAAGGACTGAGACTGCTGGTCACACCCTTCCCACAACAGCAGTTCAACCAAACCGAAGACCGTCGCTCAGAGCGTCCAAGCCGTGGGGTTACTTGTTTTGACTGCCATGCGAACGGGCATACCAACGGCTCTACGCACCTGGTGGGCGATATCCGTCCCCAGGAGTTTCGCCACCGCCTTGATACTCCAAGTCTGCGTGGAGTAAATATCCAGCGCCTGTTCGGTTCGCAGCGCGCGCTGAAGTCGATTGAAGACTTCACCGAATTTGAGCAGCGTGCTGCCTATTTCGACGGCGATCCGGTGATCGCCACGAAGAAAGGCGTTAATGTTCTCGAACGGGCCAGTCAAGTCCACTTTATGGCCGAGTTTCAGTCGATCTTAGACTTTCCGCCGGCTCCTAAGCTAAACATCTATGGTATGCTCTGTCCCACAAAGGCCACCAAGGCGGAAATGCGAGGGGAAAAGCTGTTCTTCGGAAAGACCAAATGTGCCGTCTGCCATCCAGCGCCTTACTATACTGACAATCTCATGCATAACCTGAAGACAGAACGATTCTACAAGCCGCGCATGATCAATGGCAGGATGGCTTCTGCAGACGGGCCTATCAAAACCTTTCCCCTCCGTGGGATCAAGGACTCGCCGCCATATTTACATGATGGCCGACTGCTGACACTTGAAGACACGGTCGAGTTCTTCAACTTGATTCAGGGCCTCAAGCTCACAGAGCAGGAGAAAAAAGACCTTGTGGCGTTTATGATGGCACTTTAAACCAGAAACAATGGAGGTCCCTTAACATGGGGCCTTCATTAGACATGGACTCACCATGAACATCCTTGGACTGCATGGCCGATCGCAGTGGTTGTGGTCATGCAGTCCGGTTTTGTGGCCAGTGGTTTCTCCGGCATGATCGATCACCTGTCAGAACTAATTCAGCAGGCAATAGCCCATCCAGGTTTTGCCCTCATTGATGTGTTACAGCCTTGTGTCTCCTTCAATAAGGTCAACACCTTTGCCTGGTACAGGGATCGATGCCATCCCTTGCCCTCAACTTATGATTCCACGGACTGGGAGAAGCCCATGATGGAAGAGCCGGGTTGGAGATCTATGCTGACATAGCCAATGGAACGAACCGAAAGATGAATAATGTCTTGAAGCAAAAGAGTTGGTCCCCCGATGTTGCCGTGAGCGTAGCAGGTATTCTCTTGTGCCTGTCTGTCCTGATAAGCAGTCTCTTTTACTGGTTCGAGAAAAAAAGCACTCTGAGGATTGCACAGGCCGAAAAAACACACATAAAAACCCTCAAGGAGGCCGAATATGTCAAATGGCACAGACAGATCTTTACAGATGCTTTCTACAGCACTGGAGATGGAGAAGAAGGGAAAGAGCTTTTATGAGATGGCCATTTCAACATGCCAGAACGAGCTTGGGCGAGAAATATTTCGAATGCTCATGAAGGATGAGGGCATGCATATGGCTCGTATACTTAACATTTATGAAGCCTTGAAAGCAGGTGAGGCATGGTCTGAGAAGTGGAAGTCGATAAAACCTGACCACAAGGATCTGGGGGTTCTTTTCAAAGAGATAGCGTCTGCCCATGGAACAGAGATCACGGCCAAAACCAGCGACTTGGAAGCGCTTGATATTGGCATCGACCTCGAATTCCGGGCGATCTCCTTTTACCAGCAGCACCTTGCAAAGGCCGTCGATCCTATGGAGCGGGAGTTTATTGACCAGATGATCACCGAGGAAAAGAGTCACCATGCTGCCCTGTCTGATATGAAGTTGTATTTTTCTGATCCAGCCGCATGGTTTGATGAGCACGAACGGCATATTCTTGACGGGGCTTGATCAGACACCGCATAATGGTGAGGTTTAGGATTAGGTTAGCCTTGTAGTAACCGGATTATTTGTGACTTTTTGTTCGAGGAGTTCATGTGTGCCCGGCTGATGCAAGACAAAAAAACAGCTTCAAACCGTCTGATTGACGAAAAGAGCCCCTACCTTATCCAGCATGCTTGGAACCCTGTGGATTGGTATCCGTGGGGTGAGGATGCTTTTGATAAGGCCAGGAAAGAGGACAAGCCTGTCTTTCTGTCCATAGGCTATGCCACGTGCCACTGGTGCCATGTGATGGCGCATGAGTCTTTTGAAGATGAGGAAGTTGCTTTACTCCTTAACGAATCCTATGTCGCTATCAAGGTAGACCGTGAAGAACGTCCGGACGTGGACAAGATTTACATGGCAGTGTGCCAGTCTTTGACAGGTCGCGGAGGATGGCCCCTCTCCATATTTGTGACACCCGGAGGTAAACCCTTTTTCGCAGGCACCTATTTTCCAAAGTCCAGCCGGATGGGAATGCCAGGTTTTGTGGATATCCTCAAACAGATTGCCGCCATGTGGCAAAATGACCGGGTCTCTGTCGTCAAAGCGAGTGAGAATATTACGACCGCCATTCAGCCCAGGTCAGATTCAGTGAGGTCGGTTCATGCTTTAAACGTGGAGACCTTGAAGAAGGGTTACGCCCAGTTGGCAAGGACCTTTGACCCGATCTGGGGGGGATTTGGCGTTGCACCGAAATTTCCAACACCCCATCACCTCATGTTTCTCTTGAGATGGTACAAGCGGAGCGGCGATTCAAGGGCCATGGAAATGGTGGAAAAGACCCTGAACACTATGAGAAGCGGTGGCATCTTTGATCAGATCGGCCTTGGTTTTCACCGCTATTCGGTGGATGAAAAGTGGCTGGTCCCGCACTTTGAAAAGATGCTTTACGATCAGGCCTTGCTGGCCATGGCTTATATAGAGGCATATCAGGCAACAGGGAAGGTCAAGATCGCCCAGGTAGCGCGCGAAATATTTACCTATGTGTTGCGCGACATGAATTCGCCTGAGGGTGGATTCTATTCAGCAGAAGACGCTGACAGCAAAGGCAGGGAAGGACTGTTTTATCTCTGGACTCCTCTGGAGGTCAAAGAACACCTTGGGGAAGAGCTGGGCGATCTTTTCTGCCGCTTCTATGGAATTACTGAGGCAGGCAATTTTGAAGAAGGGCGCAGCATTCCCCATGTGCCTGTATCTACCCAGAGCTTTGCGGCAAAAGAGGGAATGGATCTGACAGGACTTGAGAAAGCTCTCAAGGATGGGAGGGACAGGCTCTTTGAAGTCCGCAAAAAACGAGTGCCTCCCCTAAGAGACGACAAGATCCTGACCTCCTGGAACGGACTCATGATCGCTGCCTTTGCAAAGGGATACCAGGTCTTTGGTGATCAAGCATATGCAGATGCAGCCAGAATGGCTGCTGATTTCATCTTAGAAAACCTCAGGACAGCCGGCGGCAGGCTTCTTCGCCGTTACAGACAAGGGGATGCAGCCTATCCGGGATACCTGGATGATTATGCCTTTTTGACTTGGGGTTTGATCGAACTGTATGAGGCCACCTTTAAGATTTTCTATCTTGAGGAGGCCATAGCCCTGAATCAGGCAATGATAGATATTTTCTGGGATAAAGAAGGTGGCGGGCTTTATTTTACAGGAAAAGGAAACGAACTTTTGATCACGCGAAGCAAAGAAATCTACGATGGGGCCCTTCCATCTGGCAACTCAGTAGCTGCCCTGAACTTTTTGCGCCTCGGTCGGCTAACAGGGAACACAGATTTAGAGAAAAAAACTGACCAATTGACCAGGGTTTTTGCCGCAGAGGTTACGGAGTATCCCATGGCTTACACACAACTATTGGTTGCCCTTGATTTCATGGTCGGCCCAAGCCAGGAGATTGTTATGGCTGGAGATCCTGCCCTGGAGACTATGCGGGACATGCTTAATGTCGTCCAGAGGAAGTTCCTGCCCAACAAGGTCGTGCTTATGCGCCCGGACGGGGCAGAGGGGAAAAGGCTTGCTACTTTGTCTCCCTTTGTGGAGCCCATGCATTCCGTGGATCATCAACCTACGGTTCACCTGTGTGAGCAATACAGTTGCAAGAAACCGATAACCAAGGTTAGTGAGTTAAAGACATTACTTCATTGATCCCATCTCAGAGGCCTTAGTGACGGCGAACTCAGGATTTTTCACATGAAGAAAGGAGGTCTACAATCTTTCAAGACAGAACTTGTTTTAGGTGTTCATAGAAGGGGAATACGAAAGGGCTCGGATTCCAAAGGCGATGTTTGTTCTTTTGGCTTAGTCCTCCGATCGCATGGGGTCATACAGGTATCTTTGTCAAAGACGGCATTAAAGCCTTTTGGAAACCCAAACTTATGGATGAAAGGGAATAGTCATGGCAGAAAACATCAAATGGGAAACAGATATGGATGGCGCACTGAAACGGGCGCGGGTTGAGAACAGGGTTATATTGCTTAGTTTTTTCAATCCGGATTGAATTGGATGTCAACAGATGGATGCAGTTACGTATCCAGACGGGAAGGTGATCAGCTTTATCAACGACAACATGATTCCCCTGCAGGTCCAATTCGATGCCCAACCCCTGTCCACGGATTTTAATATCAAGTGGACACCTACTCTTATTACCCTCGATACCGAAGGCAAAGAGCACCATCGGACAGTGGGTTTTCTTGCCCCTGAAGAATTGATTCCTTCGCTATTGCTGGGCACGGGGAAGTCCTATTTGGAAACGGATCGATTCGATGAGGCACTCGCAAAGCTCGAAAAACTGCTGGCAGAATATCCAAAAAGCGACTCGGTGCCTGAGGCGCTCTATTGGCGTGGTGTGTGCCGTTACAAAGCCACAGATGATCCCAGACCTCTTAAAGAGGCCTATGAGCAACTAAAGGCCGAGCATACCTCAAGCGAGTGGACGAAACGGGCCTATCCCTATCGGCTTTTATAGGCCCAATAAAGGACTATAGAAGACAGTAAGATTTGACTGCTTCAGAAAGGTTTTTTTAGATCTCATCACAACGTATTGAAAGACTGAGGAGTTTGGGATGAAAAAACCCGTTAAAATTTATACGCTCAGTACCTGTAGCCATTGTAAGGCCACTAAAACACTTTTGAATGACTGCGCTGTGGAGTATGAATTTACTGATGTGGATTTGCTTCAAGGAGGAGAAAGGACCGCTATTCTTGAGGACGTGAAGAAATGGAATCCACGGTGTTCCTTTCCCACCATTATCATTGGAGACAAGGTCATTATTGGATACAAAGAAGAGGAGATCAAGGAGGCCCTTGGATTATGAATGAGGTGGAAAGACTGTATGAGACGTTAAAAAAGGTTCAAGAGCCGAAAGGTTACTATTTTAACAGAGACAAAGAAAGGGTCTTTGATCTCCTTGACGCACTTCTTGTAAATAAGAAACGTTACGGCTACATGTCCTGCCCCTGCAGGCTGGCATCCGGGGAGCGCGACCTGGACAA
>CAZPBZ010000079.1:0-6247 GCA_964584765.1 uncultured Thermodesulfobacteriaceae bacterium | reverse complement strand
TGAGAGGTATGGATCGAATGGTCCTCAAATTCGCGGTTACGTCTTCTCCTGTATAGCCGTCTCCGCGGGTTGATCCAAGAACAAACCTGCCATTTTCGTAAACCAACTCTACAGCAAGGCCGTCCATCTTAGGCTCAACCGTGTATTCAAGCTCTTCATCGATCTGGAGGAATCTCTTTCCCCGTTGGTCAAATTCCAGCACCTTTTCCTGGCTGAAGGCATCATCCAGACTCAGCATAGGGACACTGTGGGGTACACCGGCAAATTTTTCTGAAGGTGGCGCACCGATTCGCTGTGTAGGCGAATCAGGAGTTACGGTCTCAGGATATTTGCCTTCGATCTCCTTGAGCTCACGCATCAGGGCGTCATAATCGGCGTCGCTAATGATGGGCTGGTCAAGGACATAATAGAGGTAATTATTGTGGTTGATCTCTTCCCTGAGTTGTTCTACGCGCTTTAGTATTTCAGATCGTTCTATTCTCACATGCCTTCTTCATTCCCGCCTGCCTCGCAAGCTTGGCAAGCGGGCAGGCAGAACTCACAAATCAACGGCTTATATTTTCGGTGAACCCTGAACCTTTGAACCCTGAACCCGTGCAGGTTACACAATTTCAAAGTTGATGTGCATCCGGGAGACATTGACAGCTTTAACCCTGACCCTCACCATTTGTCCTAGGTAAAAGATCCTGTGGGTCCTTCGCCCAACAAGGCGCTGTTTGTCCTGATCGAGCACATAATAATCATCCACTATGTCTACCAGGCGGACAGCTCCGGATATGAACATGTCTTTAAGTTCAACAAAAAAACCAAAGGAGATCACGCCGGATATTATGCCTTCAAATACTTCACCGATCTTGTCTGCCATGAAGCGGACCTTGAGCCTGTCAAACATCTCTCTTTCAGCTTCCATGGCCCCTCTCTCCCGAACAGAGCAGTGCTGTCCCAGGGTTTCAAGCTGCTCTTCAGTGTAAACCGGGCGTTTCCTTGGCCGTTTCATGTTGGCTTTCAGTATCCTGTGGACGATCAGGTCAGGGTAACGGCGAATCGGCGATGTGAAGTGCAAATAATTGGGGGAAGCCAGGCCAAAGTGCCCGATATTTTGGGATGAATATACCGCCTGTTTCATGGTCCTGAGTAGTACGGTGTTTATTATGTACTCATGGGGCTTGTCTGATGCCTCTTTGAGCACTTTCTGACACCATTTCGGGCTTATTTCCTCGGGCGCCTTGATATTCATTCCCAGAATCCGAGCAAAGTTTACAAGCTCGTTTACCCTATCCCGTGCAGGTAACTCATGAACACGGTACATTGCCGGTATGTCTTTTTTGGTCAAAAAGAGAGCAACTGCCTCGTTTGCGGCTATCATGAACTCTTCGATAATACGATGGGCTATGCTTCTTTCCCGCCGGACGATCTCTTCCAGATTCCCCCTGATCCCCAGGATCATTTCAGGTTCCGGAAGATCAAAGTCAATACTCCCTCTCTGGCGGCGTTTTTCGGAAAGGGCCTCTGCCAGCTCTACCATCCATTTTAAATGCTCAATATGTTTCCTGTTTTTGGCTATCAGGTCCTTATCTTTGTTGACAAGTATGCAGCGCACTTCTTTATAGGTGAACCTGCAATGGCTCCTGATTACGGCCTTGAAAAAATTGGCACGCCTGACATTTGCCTTCCTGTCAAAAGAAATGTTAACCGCAATTGCCAAGCGGTCTTCCTCAGGAATCAGACTGCACAGGTGGTTGGACAGCTTCTCAGGGAGCATGGGTACTACGGCATTGGGAAAATATACACTTGTGCCTCGCTCAATGCCTGTCTGGTCAACAGGGCTATTATCCGGCACATAGTGACTTACATCGGCAATGGCCACAGTGAGGACAAAGCCTGTACTGGTCTTCTTGACAAATACGGCATCATCAAAGTCCCTTGCCTGCTCACCATCTATTGTTACCAGCGGTAGCTCCCGGAGATCCTTGCGGCCCCGGATGTCGTCCGGAACAACAGCCTGGGGTAATGCATCGGCCTGAGCCATGGCGTCAGGTGGAAAGATGTGTGGAAGACCGTGCTTATGTATGACTATCTGGGTCTGCACACCCATGTCGTCAGGATTCCCCAGGACTTCTACAACCCGTCCTTCAGGGTTCCTTCCCCCTGAAGGAAAGCTTTTAATTTCCGCCAATACAACCTGGCCGTTCCGGGCCTTTGCTGTATATTTATTGGGAACCATGATTTCATAGAGCAACCTGTTATCTTCAGGAAGCACTGTTGATACGCTTTTGCCTTTCTGAAATGTCCCCACTACACGATCCACGCCCCGTTCAAGCACTCTTAGTATGGAACCTTCAATGCCCTTTCCACTGGTTTTTTCCACCCTTGCCACCACATGATCACCATGGACAGCACCCTTGAGACCGCGCGCAGGGATGAATACGTCATCGCCTTCCCCTGTCTTTGGTTGTACAAAACCAAAACCATCCGGGTGGACTGACAATCTTCCAGTAACCAGTTTCATAAGGTCGGAGATGCCGTACCTGTCGCCCTTGAGCAGGACTAATTTGCCTTCACGAACAAGGCCGGCCACTATGGCCCTTGCCTTATTTCTTTCCTCTGGCCTCAGGTGGGATAAATGTATTATCTCCCGGAGATAAAGGGGCCGCCCCGCATCGCGCATTACCGTCAGAATACGTTCGGGGGAAAGAGGGGGAATATTCTCGGATTTCCGGCTGGATTTTGCTTTGCGTTTTCTTGACATGTAAGATTATACGTTGAGGGCTTGAAGGGGTCAAGAAATGACAATAATGATTCATAGAGGATATCTTGCCGTTCAATTTTTTGAACCTGTGAGGGTTAGGTGATAGGTTAGGTCTTGATACACTTCCTACACTTTTTTTGGACAATATCAATTCTATGGGTTAAGTTTTTACTTCAGACTTTTTGCAGTGTAATCAGAATTGGAAAATTGCTTGAGCAGATTGATGGGGAAAGAGGTGTAAAAAATAATGGCACTTACTTGTGAGGCCTCCGTATTTGTAAAAATCCCATGTTATTTTACCGGGAAACTGGTGCTTGATACGGACAGAGAAAGGATCAGGCAGAAATTGGCCCCGTTCCTGATGGAGGAGCTTGGCTACAGGATTTCGGATTTCCAGGTTGACCGGGAAATCCTAATTGAAATAGACCGGCAGAAGATACTCTGCCTAGCGGATTTGGTGGTGCATATTGATGGTCGCTTTCTCATGGTTATCAGGTGTGGACCGGGCTCTGTAGTTACCCGGGAATCGGGTACTATTGCAGTTGCCCGGCTCCTTGAGCCTGATTACATAATACCCTGGGCGGTCCAGGCCAGCCTTATTGAGGCTGCCCTGCTGGATGTCCGGGGAAAACGGGCAGTTGCCTATGGCTGGGATGCAATACCTTCCAGGTCCAAGCTCATTGAAATGACCTCCGACTGGCCGCCCCCACAGCTTCCGGAAAATCGCATACCAGTGGAACGTCAGATTCTTTACTCCTATGATACACACGGGTGAAAGAACAGATTAAAGACGTCAGGTGACGTCTTAATATGCAAGTAGTTGAAGGCGATTAGTTAAAGGTGCCCTGGTTACTCGCTTCATTCTCAGGCTTCCTGTTGAGCGTCTGTTTTCCACCTTTTTCATGTTTTCCCGCGGTTGCGCTGGCCCTTGTGCCCTTAATAGAGGCCGTATGGGGCAAGGAATGGCATTATGCCTGCCGGATGGGATTCCTGGCCGGTATTGTCCATTTTGGTACGCTCCTATGGTGGATATCGCCTACCATTTCCCAGTATGGGAATTTGCCCGGTTGGGTTGCGTGGCCTGTGTTTGGGTTACTGGTGTGCTATCTGGCTATTTATCCTGCCATCTGGTCCGGTCTTGTGGGGTATTGGACTGCCGGCAGGCCCCGCCTGCCTTCATCACTTGCCCTTGCCGGGACCTGGACTCTACTTGAGTGGGCCAGGGGTCATGTGTTGAGCGGATTTCCATGGGGATATCTGGCCTACACTCTGGAACCTGTTCCATCCATGATCCAGACAGCAGAGATTTGGGGACCTTGCGGCCTTACTTTTTTGATTGTTTTGCTGAATGTATTGATCTGGAAGTTTTTTAAGGGCCTTCTGAATACAGGCGCAAAGGATTCGGTCTTTTTACAGGGTAAGCGGGTAAGGCTGGCCCAATTAGGCCTGTTTCTGGTCTGCCTGGCGGGTCTATGGCTTTTTGGCGAATGGCGGATGGGAGAGATTGCTCATAATGATGATCGACTTCCTGAACTCAGGGTCGCTGCCATACAGGGGGCAGTCCCCCAGGACAGGAAGTGGGATCCGGCCTTTCAAGTTGCGACACTTAATACTTATGGTAAACTTAGTTTAAAGGCCACTGAAGGACTCGACAACTCAGAGGCAGACCGGGATCATGGAGTAAAGGCACCTGACTGGCTGGTTGTCTGGCCGGAGACTGCCACACCTTTTTATTTTCAGGTTCCAAGTCCATTAAGTGAACAGGTCCGGTCCATGGCAAGGGATCTTGATGTTGCCCTGCTGTTCGGGAGCCCTGCGTATCGTTTTAATAGCGCAGGGAAAGCAGAATACTTGAACAGCGTCTATCTCCTTGACCCAGATGGTGCCATTGCAGGAAGATATGACAAGAGGCACCTGGTCCCATTTGGGGAATATCTGCCCTGGGGATGGGTGACTGCGTGGGCCCAGGGCCTTATACCCGCAGTAGGCCAATTCAGTCCCGGAATAACATCAAGACCCCTTTACTGGCATGATCTTCATATTGGCGTATTGATATGTTTTGAGAGCATATTCCCAAATCTCAGCAGAGAAACCGTACTGGAAGGTGCCAACTTCCTGGCCGTTCTCACAAATGACGCCTGGTTTGGCCGTACAGGAGCGCCTTATCAGCATGAGATCATGGCGATATTCCGAGCTGTTGAGACCCGCAGATGGGTGGTTCGAGCAGCCAATACAGGCGTCAGCTCACTGATCAGCCCATGTGGCGTGAGAACGGCAAAAACTTCGCTGTTTGAGCCGTGTTATATTGAGGGGCGAATTCACCTTCGCAAAGGCCATACTTTTTATGTAAAATATGGAGAAATCTGGTTATTATTTTGTTTATTTTGGGCAGTAGTTCCATTCTGGAGAAAAGTCCCAAAGGAGGCATGATATGAGTACGACTACGGATAAAACAACAATAAATATACAGGAAATTAAGGAGCACTTGCAGGATCTTGGCGGGCGTTTAGAGCTCCTGAGGGGTTATCTTTGATCGGGATAGCCTGGATAAGCGTCTTGCTGAAATAGACAAGGAGATGCTCCGTCAGGATTTCTGGGAAGACCCCAAATCCAAGGAATTTCTGAAGGAGCGATCTTTACTGATAGAACAAAAAGAGAATTTAGATCACCTTTCCGAGCAGTATGAAGATCTTCAATTACTGCTTGAAATGGCAGAAGAGGAAGAGGATTTATCAGCCCTTAAAGATGTAAGTGATGGGCTGAAGGAACTTGATGAAAAGATACACGGGGTTGAACTCTCAAGACTTCTTTCAGGTTCGCACGATCGCAATAATGCTATTGTAACAATTCATGCCGGGGCGGGAGGGACTGAGGCCCAGGACTGGGCTGAGATGTTGCTGAGAATGTATCTCCGTTGGTGTGACAGGCGGGGGGTTGAGGTCAAAATGCTTGATCTAATGCCCGGAGATGAAGCTGGTACAAAGAGTGCGACATTTCTGGCTGAGGGACTCTATACGTATGGCTATCTGAAGTCTGAGGCCGGTGTGCACCGTCTGGTCCGCATTTCGCCTTTTGATGCTTCGGGGAGGCGGCATACCTCCTTTGCCTCTGTGTTTGTGGCTCCGGAGCTGGATGAGACTATAGAAATTGAAATAAATGAAAAAGATCTGCGTATAGATACATACCGGGCCAGTGGAGCCGGTGGGCAACACGTTAACAAGACAAGTTCCGCTGTCCGCATTACTCACTTACCAACCGGGATAGTTGTCCAGTGTCAGAATCAGAGGTCCCAGCATAACAACCGGGCCATTGCCATGAAGATCCTGCATGCCAGGCTCTTCGAACAAGAGAAGGCAAAGAAGGATGCGAAAAGGCAGCAGGCTCACGAGAAGAAGAAGGAGATAGCCTGGGGAAGCCAGATCAGGTCCTATGTGCTCCAGCCTTATCAACTAATCAAGGACCATCGCACAGGTGTAGAGATTGGCAATGTGAGTGAAG
>CAZPBZ010000078.1:0-6301 GCA_964584765.1 uncultured Thermodesulfobacteriaceae bacterium | reverse complement strand
AATGCTGATAATAATAAATATCATGCCTGGTTTCATTTAAGACCAAAAATTAAACAAATACTCGGCTGAAGACCCACACGTGCGAAAAAGCGTCCAGTCCAAGCAAAGCGGGCTCAACTTTCTTGTTCAGTACAAGTGTGGTATGTCCATTCTCCTTGTGAACTGAGCCAATGGGTCTAAGAATGAATTGTTTTTCGGTCATCTGTTCCGATTCATGGGCATTTGCTGAGCATAGCAGAACCAACAAATCATGACACACATCTTGCCAACTATGGTTGCCGATCTCATAGGTATCTCCCTGTTCTTCCGAAATAGCCTTGATCATAACTCATATCCGATCCTGTCCGAAATGCCAAGAGTCGCAGCGGATGAGTTTTCTGAGAATGTTTTGAAGCCAGCCCCGGATGCCCCCTCCCCTCCGCGAGGCCGATGGCATCGATCTTCTGGCCCTGAAAATTACTGTTGAAAAGATTGCGCACAGGGAGGCGGCCGCCATCGGCGGGTAACCGTCGGCGCCGCGCGTTTTATGCGTCGGCTGAATTTGTATGGTTGGCCGCCAAATCTCGATCATCCAACTTCAAAAGAAGTAACCCCAAAGATACGATGCATTGGCATATCATGCCTTTCATCCATATACATTCTGGCCGTTTCGAACACTACTTCCATATTATAGCGTTTTGCTAATGACACAGCAGCTTGATTCACTTCTGGTATATCAAGATAAATTGGTTCTTTTGTTTTTACCCCGGATCTTAGCATCAGAAAAAGTGATTCTGCCAATTCCGGACTGTCTGTAAAAAGAGGTCCTATCTTGTACCCGGAACGACATATTCGCATCACGCCGTAGCCTGCGAGTTTTCCACCTCGCATGATGCCAAAAGCAGAGCACTCAGGTTGATTGATCCAATATTTTATAAATAGGGACCTGTCATCGAGGAAGAATGGCCGGTCATATGATTCAATGGTTTCAAATGGTAGGGCAGACAGTTTTATTATTTCCGCGTTATAAGGCGGCTTAGCACCGCTGATTCCTTTATAACGTATATTGCGATAAGCCAATTTAAAACCGAATTTCTTATAATTCTCTTGCTGAGTAACTACGCCATCAAGGCCAATATTTCGTCCCTCCAGATGTTTTAAAGCAGCACGCCATATTTGTATGCCGTAACCTCTACTGCGATATGCGGGTTTAACAATGTAGAAGCCAATGAAGCCGAACGTATTGCCGTATTTAATTGCAGATATTGTGGCAATAGGCTCATTGCCAAGGAGCCCGATAAGGAAACCGTTCGGATCTGCTGAATAGTAACAATCAGCATCGTGGAAGCCTGGATTCCAACCTTCTTTTGCCGCCCATTCAATGGCAATGTCGACTTCCGTACGAGTCGCTATTCTGATTGTATAATTTTTATCAATCACTGTTTCATCCTGAGAATCCTATTGTTATTCGGCGGTATATCCCGGCCTTGAGTCTCGCAAGCCATCAAGCGAGGTAAAAAATTTGCAAAAGAGAATGATGTGAAACTGTTAAACTAACTCCGTTCCCTAAATCCCATTTTTCGAATTTCCTGATGCAAGTAATGGATCTGATCCAGGAGGTGTAAAATGATGGGAATAGAATCGTCATTAACTCCAAATTCTTTACGCAGTTCACAAATCAAAGAAAGTCGCGCTATATCTTCCTGATCAAACTCTTCTTTTTCCTTATTTGCGGGAACAATCCATTCCTGTTTAACGCATTGAATAATGATGCTTGTTTCTACTCCAAATACCTCGGCAACTTTCTCGATCTTATAAAGTTTTTTTGCAGTCATATAACCTCCTATCGTTTATTACTTCGTGGATCATAGGAATGAGTTTGACTCCATTTGCGAATAGTTTCTTTAAGTTCAGGATCAACTTTGGACGGCAGTATAACTTTGAGAATGACGATCAGGTTTCCTCTTGTTTTATGAGCATGATCAACCCCCCCTTTTTCTTTTACCCGCAAACGTGTGCCTGTATTCACTCCAGGCGGAATCTTGAGTATCACGGGTTGATCCACTGTCGGTATCTCGACTTCACCGCCCAGTATCGCCTCAGTAAGCGAGACAGGCAGTTCCATCTCCAAATCATTTCCAGACCGCCTGAAGATGGGGGAAGGTCTCACGCGAACATCAACATAAACGTCACCGGCTGGAGCTTTACCAGTTCCTGGTTCGCCAGCCCCTGCAAACCGCAATTTCTTTCCAGTTTCAATGCCAGGGGGGATTGTGACCAGGAGCTTTTTACCATTCATCAAGGTAATTTCGCGCTTTGCTCCCAGGACAGCATCCTTGAAATCTATTTCCATCTGATAAAAATGGTCATCTCCATGCAGATGCAATTCCTCCGCACCAGCTCCCCGAAAAATAGATTCAAAAATGTCTTCGCCAAAATCGCCAAAGGAGCTAGTGTATCTTCCTCCTCCTTGCTGAGTTTGGTAATAAAAGGGACCCTGGCGTTTACCTGTTTGTTGAGCGTCTGGCTGCTCGAATTCGCCCCGATCAAACTTTTCCCGGTTTTCAGGTGTACCAATTAACCCGTAGGCTTCGCTAACCTCTTTAAACTTTTTTTCTGCCTTAGTATTACCTGGATTCAGGTCGGGGTGGTATTGTTTAGCCAGTTTCCGATAGGCATTCTTAATTTCATCCTGAGTAGCTGACTTGGAAACTCCCAATACTTTGTATGGATCTTTATTCATCGTACCTCGTTTCAAGAAGACCCCATCTAGTCTTGCTTGGGCAAAGCGATTGATTTATCCGGCAGTCTCCGTCACTTTTGCTAAAAAGTCAATCTTCGGGGTCCCTTTGAATTGAACGTTTTTCTTATTGAACCTATTTTCATAGGCATTAGATTGTTGCCAAAATATAGGGATTTAGTTGAATTCGTTTGATATTCCTGCCATTTACAGAGATTATCCTTGGCAAAAATTGGAAGCGCTTTGACTAATCGCTAATGCCTAACCCTGCATAGCCGGAACCAAACAATTTTTTTTGCACAAAATGGATTGCCATCCAACGAGTCTGTAGAAAAAGTCTTTTGAAAGTGTTGCCATTTCCCAGGGACGTCGATTCTTAAATCAGCATCCGGGAGTTCTATTCCAGCTTCAGTTGCCGTTATATTTTCAAACTCAACCTACCATAACCTTGTATCCCTTCCGAAGGATGCCTACCTGATTATTTGAGCGGCATCCTGCCATTTTCTCTGGTGGTTACGCAAATCCAGGCCCATAACGTTGAATCTTTTTCATGTTGTGGATCATGCAGAACAGGTTCCACTGGACATTCACCTTTCGTTTACCGCATAAAGTAAATCTATCCAGGCGGAGAGCGGACCTGATGTTGGCAAATGGCGGTTCACCAATCGCAAGACGTATGGCGTAAAGCGCCCGGCCTGCAGCTGAGTCGATCTTGCGCTTCATCCTCTCGGTAAAGGTGTCCTTTCCTTTTTCCGTTCTGCCGATAAAATAGGCCACCTGACGAATCTGAGTGCGTTCCGGATGTCTAAGACATTGAGACCGCAGTTTGTAGTGAACGCAGGCTGAATTGGGACCCTTGAATCTCACCGACCGAAAGCCGCTCAAACCCCTGGTTATGACATAATGAATCGCACCGGGGATATTGAGTCGTCCCTCAAATTCGCCAAACTGACCCACTACCATCTTTTTATATCTTTTGCACAATTATGTTGAATGTTGTAAAATGTAACTTTCCTCGATTGGATAGGATTCATCCATTTACATAGCAGCCACGCGTGGGCAAAACCGCTCCCTTGAGGAGGACGAAGATGAACCGGAAAAAAATGACGATGGTTATGGTTTTCCTGTTAGGACTCAGCATGACCCAAGTTGCCTGGGCTCATCGGCGTAGCCACGGATGGCACGGCAATGTCGGTATCTACATTGCCCCGCCCTTGTTGGGTTGGAGGTATTACCCACCGCCCTATTATTACCCACCACCCTATTACTACTATCCGCCGCCGCCACCCATTTACGTATCGCCCCCCCAGCCTCCGGTTTATATGGAACAGACCCCGGCTGAGCCGGTCGCACCGCCGCAAAGCTACTGGTACTACTGCACCAATCCGGAGGGATACTATCCCACGGTTAAAGAGTGCCCGGGGGGATGGCTGAAGGTTCTTCCCCAAACCCAACCGAACCCTTGACCATAGAGGGAAAAGATATGACCTCCGCGATCTTGAAATGGCTTCCGCTTTCCATGGTACTCATCCTTGGGGGTTGCTCCACCATGCCCACCGGTCCGTCGGTGATGGTGTATCCGGGGACAGGCAAAAGTTTTGATCAGTTCCGCTACGACGACATGACGTGCAGACAGTATGCTCTTGAGTATGTGGGTGGGGCCTCCCCCAGCCAGAGCGCCACCCAAAGCGGAGTAGCCAGCGCCGTGACCGGCACCGCGGTAGGTGCTGCGGCCGGCGCCTTGATAGGAGGAGAAAGAGGGGCCGCCGTCGGTGCTGGTACAGGTCTGCTTGTCGGGACTATGGCCGGGAGCGAGACAGCGCAAACTTCCGCCTATTTCACCCAGCAACAGTATGATAACGCATACATCCAGTGTATGTATGCCTACGGCCACCTTGTTCCCATGTTCGGCCATGTAAACATGAATACATGGCAGAGGTCAGGAGCAATACAACCAATGCCTCCACCCGCAACGGTTTCACCGCTGCCTCCGGGTTATAAAATCCCGCCGCCGCCGCCGCCTGGCCAGCCTCCTCCACCCCCGCCAGGGATGTGAGCGTAGATCGGGAATAGAGAACGGCAGCAAGAATGGTCCTCAGCCTCAGGTGAGGCAATGGTTGAACCGGGCCTGCAAGCCGGAACTATTGTGACCAGCAACGAGGACGAACGGATCAGCACAGACGAAGGTTATGAGAGAATCCCATCCTGCACGGGAAAAAACCCATCCTGCATAGAAAGATCGTTCCCTTGATATGTCAGCTAGACAGCCGGCTATATTCAACTACCAGGGCAGTAATAGGGAACATAGGATGTTCCCCAATTTTCCCCCCATCCTACAAATTGAGCACGAGACGGAGACCGTCGTCCACGTCCCTCATCTTGTCCACAGAAATCGTGCTGATCCGCTCCGCCAGGAATGACTTGTCCAAGGTAACAACCTGGGAAACGTTGACCACCGAATCCTTGGCAAGCTTGGTGGCCCGCTTCGTCAGGAACACGTTTCCGGGAGCAGCCTGGAGGCGCAGATTGGAGGTCAGGATGGCAACAACGACCGTGTTGATCTGGCTTTTGTTGAAATCATCACTTTGAACAATGAGCACTGGGCGACGGTAGCCCGGCTCAGATCCTCTCGGCGGTCGAAGTGTGGCCCACCAGATATCCCCGCGCTGCATTACCATTCTTCCGTGGGAATGGATGCAGCTTGCGCATTCAGCACTGCCGGATCAATGGATGCGGCTTCAAACGCATATACTTCGTCTAACTTCTCTTTCACGCCGGTATGGCGGCATTCCGTTACATACCGTTGCACAGCACGCACATAGAGTTCGCTGCGAGACATCTGAAGCCGTTTCGCCAATCGGTCTGCAGATGCAAATATGTCGTCAGGAATTGATATGGCCGTTTTCATAATGGCATGGTATAACCTCAGTTATACCGTTGTCAAGCATTTTGTCGTTGGGATATATATTTCCGTCTCTCGGGGCGCAAGAATCCCTCCTCATGGACGTTTACGCTGTCGTCCACTAAGTCCAGGAGGCGAGTCCCATAGATACACAAAATGAGAGAATACACACACAACAAACAAGGAGAACACCGCATGAAAAACGTCGAAATCACTCAAAAAGACCAGGTCCTTACTATTAGCATTGACTTGTCAAAAGAATTTGGTCGGTCGAAATCAGGCAAGACGATCATCATTGCCTCAACTGAGGGCAACAAAGAAGTGGCAGACGGCATTCACATGGGCCTTAACGTCTACAAATACCCGGAAAATTAACCAAGAGGGAGAAATGGGGGACATAGCTGGCAGGATCGTGAATACGTCTTGTCCTGGTTTGGCGACAAAGAGGTGCAGGCCAAGAAAGATTATCGTCAATACGTTAAAGAGGGTATTTCTCACGGTGAGCTGCGGATGGGTAGTCGTAGAAGGTGCATTTCTCAGGTTAGGGCACAGATAGTACATCAATTGGTAGAAAATTTTGGAATTCCACTGGCGGAAGTAGCCCGCCAAGTGGGAGTTTCCACGCCTGCTGTCTCCAAAGCCCTTAACAGGACAATGAAAGATTAATTCAACTTAGTCAA
>CAZPBZ010000077.1:0-6326 GCA_964584765.1 uncultured Thermodesulfobacteriaceae bacterium | reverse complement strand
AACCGCTAATACCTAATTTTGTAATAGCAAAACATCCTGTAATCATTAAACTAATCGCTAAAGGCTAATCGCTCAATTTAAGTTAAATGACTACTTTGAATGCAAAAAACATTCTGCTGGTCCATCCGCTCGGCTATCGGGCAGAAGCTGCGGGCAGGGACATCTCCAGAATGGCAAACATCATGCCTCCTCTGGGACTGGCAAGCATAGCGGCCTTTCTCAAAAAACAGGGAAAAGATGCCGCCATTATCGACTACTACGCCAGGCCTGACTCGGATCGTCTTGTCCGTGATTATCTGTTGACAGAACAGCCGGCCTTTATAGGCGTGAGCTGCACCACATCGAGCTTTCTTGACGCAGTCCGTATTGTAAAAATCGCCAAGAGTATCCTGCCCAACATCCAGGCGGTATTGGGCGGTCCCCATGTTTCGGCCATGAAAAAACGGGTCCTGGAAGACTTCCCTGTTATTGATTTTGTCGTTGTAGGCGAAGGGGAGCAGACCCTTGCCGAACTGATGGAGTGTGGCGGGGAAGAGGCTGCCCTGATTCAGGGTGTGATATACCGGGATGCCGGAGGAGATGCCTGTTTCACCGGTTATCGGGACAAGGGGATTGTGCTCGACACCCTTCCGTTCCCTGCCTACGAGGAACTGGAAGGGTACCCCGAAGCCTACAGGCTGCCCATATTCAATTATCCAAAGATTCCCAATACCAGTTGTATATCCAGCCGTGGCTGCCCTTATGCCTGCAGCTATTGTGACCGGTCGGTATTCCGGCGCAGTTTCCGTTATAACTCAGCCGAGTATATGTATCAGCACCTGTGCTACCTCAAGGAACGCTTCGGGATACGGCACATCAATTTCTATGACGATCAATTTACTTTCAACCGCAAAAGGATTGATGAATTTACACAGATGCTGATAGACAGCCCATTGGGAATGAGTTTTAACTGTGCAGTGCGGGCTGAACATATTGATCTGGATCTGCTTCGACAGATGAAGGCAGCGGGATGTTGGATGATCAGCCTTGGAATTGAAACCGGTGACGAGAATCTCCTGGCCCAACACCGGCAGCATGTAAACCTGCAACTATTGGCAGACAAAATACGCTTGATCAAACAGGCAGGGATCCGTACTAAAGGACTTTTGATGATGGGGTTGCCGGGTGAGACAGAAGCCAGCATCAAGAAGAGCATGGACTATGTATTCTCCCTCCCCATTGACGATTTTAACCTGGCCAAGTTTACTCCATTCCCCGGCTCTCCCATTTATCAAAACATCCATGAATTAGGAGAGTTTGATGAAGACTGGGAAAAGATGGACTGCATGCATTTCCAGTTCATTCCCAAAGGGATGACCAGGGAGCAAATGGAGGAACTTTTCCAGAAATTCTACAAGACCCATTTTATGCGCCCGAAAGTCCTTTTAGGTTATGCGGCAATGCTCTGGCGCTCACCTGATAGTTGGTTACGTTTTTTGCAGAATATGGGAGATTTTCTCAGATTTGCCAGAAGCAATAAACGACTTGGAGAGGTCTGATGTTGGGTTACGATATGGGAGACGCATTATGGACAAACCACGCACAGTATTGATTACAGGTGCCAGCCGGGGTATCGGAGCTGCCATTGCCAAAAGACTGGCCAATGCAGGCTATGACATCTGGCTCAATTACCGCTCCTCGCACGAAGCTGCCGCGTCTGTAAAAAATGACATAGAGGCCCAGGGACAGCGCTGTACTCTCCTGCCCTTTGATGTGGCTGACGAATTGGCTGTGGACAAGGCCCTCACTCCACTGCTGGATGAGGAAGTGCCATACGCTTTAGTCCACAATGCCGGAGTTACCCGTGACACAGTGACGGCCCTGATGCGCCGAGAGGATTGGGATACCGTGCTCAACGTCCACCTGACCGGTTTTTTTCTGCTGACGCGTATTCTGTTAAAGGTCATGCTGTCCAAAAGACGCGGCCGGATCATTGCCATAGCCTCTGTGTCAGGGGAGACAGGCCTGGCAGGTCAGGTTAACTACTCCGCGGCAAAGGCAGGTCTCATAGGGGCCTCCAAGGCCCTTGCCCGGGAGGTGGCCAAGCGCAACATACTGGTCAACGTAGTGTCACCGGGGCTCATTGAGACGGAGATGATCCAGGACCTGCCCAGGGAAAAACTGCTTCCGACCATCCCCCTCGGCCGCATCGGACGGCCTGAAGAGGTGGCAGGGGTGGTAAATTTCCTGCTGAGCGATGAGGCAAGCTACATTACAGGGCAGGTTATAGGAGTAAACGGGGGCCTTTACATGTGAGTGGTCTTCAAGATTCCATGAAATCCGACAGGGCCGGCGTTTCCCTGCCATTGCCTGCCCGGCTCCTGGTCCCTCATCGCCCGCCCATGCTCATTATTCACCAGCTCCTTGAAAGAAACGAGGATACAACACTGGCAGAAGCCATAGTCCCAACAGAGGGGATCTTTCTGGACCCACAGGGAGGCCTTCTCCCAGAGTACTTTATTGAACTTATCGCCCAGTCCATAGCTGCAATAAACGGATTTGACGCCAGAAAGGAAAGCCGGCCGCCATTAATCGGCTATCTTGTGGGGATAGACAACTTTTCCTGGATAGACAAGGCACGTCCGGGAGAAACTTTGCAGATAAGCCTCAAGAAGACCTTTGAGTTCCAGGCAGTAACCATTATGGATGGCAGGGTAATTGGTCCAAACGGACTTGTAGCCTGCGGCGAACTCAAGGTGTGGGAGGAAAAGGAATGAGGCAGAAACTTATGTTGATGCTTTTGCCTCTTCTTTTTATTGTTCCTCCTGTTTTTGCAGAAGACAACGGCAAGCTTTCATCATTTATCCACGATGTGGAGGCAAAGGCCGCCACTGTTAAGACCTTAACCTGCACCCTGAAACAGGAACGTCATTTAGCCATCTTTGCCCGGCCGGTTATCTTTCAAGGCCGTATGGCCTTGGAAAAACCGGACAAACTGCGCTGGGAATTCACAAGCCCTATAGCCTCAGTGTTGATTCTTAATGGCGCTGGAGGGTTAAAATGCAGCGGCAATAGTGAACCTCAGAGGTTTAATCTGCTTACTGATCCGGTAATGCAAATGGTATCCAAACAGATATGGACCTGGGTAAACGGATCATATGCTATTCTACAAGAACAATACAGTATGGTATTGCTTGAACAAGGTCCTTGCCTTGTACTCACAGCAAACGACCCAAAGATAGCAAGGGCAATTTCCAGTGTGGAGATCAGCTTTAATCCTGATTCGTTACAGCCAACCACAGTAAGAATACAGGAACCCGGCGGGGACCATACAATAATTTCATTCAGCGATTTTATCCTGAACCAACCCATGGACCAGTCCCTTTTTACCAGGTGTAGCAGCCCGTGAACACAAAGTCCGCCTGGCTGAAATGGGGCATTGCATTTTTTCTGACCACATTCGGATTGTTTGCAGCCAGTGGGATATATCTTGGAGAGGATGCACTGGACCTCCTGCCGGATTCGGCAGTACGCGGGGATATTCAGCTTCTGCAACGTATGGGGCTGGTAAATCGTGTCTTTATCAGCCTGGAAATAGATCCTTCCCAAACCACTTTTTCAAAGAATGGAGTTGAGCAGGCGCTCAAAACTTCTGCCAGACAAGTTGGATCAGCTCTTGCGGAAGATCCCGTATTCAGGGAAGTATTATATCAGCTTCCTTCAGGCTATGAATGGAAACTTCTGGATCAACTATGGACCCATCTTCCGGCCCTTCTGACAGAAGAAGATCTGCGTCGGCTACAATTGCAACTTACTACGGATGGACTTAATCAGGCCCTTACAGAGGATTTTGCCCTGTTAAACAGCCCTGCCGGATTGCCCCTTAAGGAACAGATACGCAGGGACCCGCTTGGTCTGTCACGTCTTCTTATAAAGCGTCTTTCCAGTCTTCGTGGTGAATTCACAGCCCAAATTCGAGACGGATTTTTTTTCAGCCAGGACGGCAGAAGTTGTCTTGTTTGGGCTGAAAGCGCACTTCCGCTCACAGACTCCAGGGCTGCGGAACAAGTACAGAATGAGGTGCAAAAGGCCCTTGAGCAAGGCCTGGTTCATGGGGTAAGCGCACGAATCATCGGCGCACTTCCACATACCCTGGCAAACGCCCGCACAGTCCGGAAAGATCTGCGCAAGCTCCTGCCATTGGCCACTCTGACCTTGTTTATATTCTTTTTCCTGATTTTTCGGGATCCCCGTGCGTTATTGGTGGTGGGTATTCCCTTTATGGCCGCTCCTGTGGCAATAGCCGTTCTGAGGCTCTTTTACGATCGGGTAAGTGCTATTGCCCTCGGGTTCGGCATCGTCCTTCTGGGTATTGCAGTGGATTCTGCCATACATATCTATCTTGCGCTCTCCAGAAGTCCCGGCGGCAAAGATGCCGTGCTCAAGGGTATTAAACGCCCGGTGATTTTGTCCACAGCCACTACTCTTGCGGTCTTTGTGGTGTTGCTCTTCTCTGAAGTCCCATCTCACAGGCAAATGGCCGCCCTGGCCATAACCGGAGTCTTTCTGGCAGTGGTATTGGCCTGGATGCTTGTGCCCACCCTTGGAATAAGAAAGCCCCGGATTTCAAAAGGGGAACATATAAAGCCCAACCTCCGGTATTCAAAATCAAAGCTAATACTATGGGGGCTGTTGCTTGCCGCCGGGGCTTTGGCCTGGCCCAGGTTGCACTATAACGGAAATCTTCAGACACTGGACATGGTTACTCCAAAGATAAAAACAGACGAGGCCCATTTTCGCACTACATGGGGACCCGCGGGAGATGAGGCATTTATCCTGGCTTCAGGAAGCACCCTGTCACAGGCCCTGGATAGAAACGATCAAGTCTATGAAGAACTTCAGCGTCATTCCATATCAGGTTTGCGAAGTATTTCTCCAATTCTTCCAGGACCATGCTTGCAGGCACAAAACATATCCAATTGGAACGTTTTTTGGGAAAAACGGCGCGTCAACGCTGAAAAGGAAATTGACCGAATTGGAACAGAACTGGGGTTTGTCTCCGGGGCCTTTTCCCCCTTTTTTGAATGGTTATCCGCAAAGCCTGTTATCCTGGATCCAGGTGTTCTGATTTCCGGACCCCTTTCACCATTGATATGTTCCATGCTGCGTCTGCCGGATGAGCATGGTACAAAAAATCCGGACAATAATGGGCATGAGATACTGATAACTACAATTGCCCCTGACACCCCCGACACTTGGCCTGTGCTTAAAAAACTGCAAGAACGAATTCCCGGAGTTGCGGTCCTTTCCAATTCCAAATGGCGTTCTAATATAGAGACACTCGTGCGCCATGACGTAACCAGGCTTTCTATTGCCGCGGGCATAATCATAGTATGTCTGATATGGTTTTTTTTTCGAAGGCCAATGCCTGTGCTTGCAGCACTGGCCCCTGTGCTTTCCGCCCTGTCGTCCATGGCCATATTCAATTACCTGTGCAATAAAGACATCAACCTTATGCACATACTCATTGGGATCATGGTAATAGGCATTAGCGTAGACTATGGCATATTTGTAGTATGCGCCTTTCAGAGGGCGATTTCCAAAACCACGTTTTTTGCTGTAAGCATGTGCGCTGTCAGCACCCTTTCAGGTTTCGGGGTATTGAGCCTGGCAGAGCATCCAGCCCTTCACACACTGGGAGCTACAGTGCTTGTCGGGATCGGTGCAGCCTGGCCGACCGCACTATGGGTCACACCGGCGATTCTGAAGGGATATAATAGGATATGACACGATGCGTTGGATCATGTTGATATTAATAATTCAGTTTATCTCAGGATGCAGTATCAACAAGATTCCTGAACATGTTGATCAGCACTTTCTGTATGTGGATGAATCTCTCTGGAAACTTACTATAGAAAAATGGGGGACTGAACGATTTACCGGTCTGCTGGCAGTGAGGACTCTCGGCCCTGATTTCCATTTGGTCCTGCTCGATGCCACTGGGATCAAGCTGCTGGAGACCACAATGTCTAATGGAAGTGATGTCAGAGTTGTTTTTGCCTTAAAGCCAGTGCGCGACCGCGGCTTGCCGGAATATCTTTCCAGATCCACCTCACGCATTTTTGAGACCATGTCAGATGATGTCAATTGTTCCAGACATGGTTTCATCAGGATATGCAAGAAAAAGCCCGCTTTGGATGTGGAAAGAAAAGAGGCCCGCTTTGGCCCTTTTTTGATTTGGTCTGTGGACTATTTTTATATCAAAGATGTAACTGAAGGATTTGTTGGTGCGGTGTTGCAAGAGCCATGGAGGCGCTCTAAACTGACCCTGGAGCTATTTCAAGGGG
>CAZPBZ010000076.1:0-6346 GCA_964584765.1 uncultured Thermodesulfobacteriaceae bacterium | reverse complement strand
AAACATATGGCTCAGATTCAGGCTGGAGACACTGCATTTATACTGATTGCAGCGGCACTTGTATTGTTGATGACCCCGGGATTGGCTCTCTTTTATGGTGGAATGGTGCGCAGCAAGAACGTGCTGGGCACGATCATGCAGAGTTTCATTATGATCTCTGTAGTAAGTCTGGAGTGGGTCTATCTCGGTTACAGCATGTCATTCGGCCCGGATGTCGGCGGCTTTGTTGGAAATCTCTCCTGGTTTGGGTTGAAAGGAGTAGGAGCAGCACCCAACCCTGACTACGCCCCAACCATCCCACAGGTCGTTTTTATGATTTATCAGTGTATGTTTGCTGTGATTACGCCTGCCCTGATTACCGGAGCCTTCGCGGAGCGCATACGTTTTGGCCCCTTTCTGGTATTCAGCGTGCTGTGGGCCATCATAGTTTACAATCCGGTGTGTCACTGGATCTGGGGTGCCGGTGGCTGGCTCAAGGCCAAAGGTGTTCTGGATTTTGCCGGGGGTCTGGTAGTTCACCTGACTTCTGGTTCTGCGGCCTTGGCCGCAGCCCTTGTACTGGGTCCCCGCAAGGGATATGGGAGGGAAAGTTTTATGCCCCACAATCTCCCAATGACGCTCCTGGGAGCCGGGCTCCTCTGGTTCGGGTGGTTCGGTTTTAATGGAGGGAGCGCCCTGGCGGCAGACGCAATTGCAGGGACGGCTTTTGTATCCACGCACCTTGCTGCCATGTCCGGCATGGCCATGTGGCTTCTATCGGAATGGCTGCACCGTGGCAAACCTACAACACTCGGTGCGGCCTCAGGTGCAATAGCCGGCCTTGCCACAGTGACTCCCGCTGCCGGCTTTGTTGGTCCAAATGCCGCTGTCATAATAGGTTTTTTAGCTGGAATCTGCTGCTACTTTGCAGTGGTTGCCAAGAGCAAGATAGGCTATGACGACAGTCTTGACGTCGTAGGCATCCATGGCATCGGAGGAATCATAGGTACACTGTGCCTTGGAATTTTTGCATCTAAAATAGTAAATCCTGGAGGCTCAGATGGCCTGCTTGCCGGAAACCCAGGGTTTTTTGGAATTCAGGCCTTTGGTGTGGTCGTGGTAGGAGTCTATGCCTTTTCAGCGAGTTGGATCCTGCTCAAGGTTTTAAACGCCCTCATAGGCATGAGGGTCTCAGAAGAGGCAGAGGTCGGAGGCTTAGACCTCAATCAACATAGTGAAACAGCTTATAACACTTGATCCAAGGACCTAAGTGAAACGAAAGGAATAAATAATGGATACAGGTGATACAGCCTTCATGTTAATAGCCAGTGCTCTTGTCATGCTTATGACACCGGGGCTGGCGCTATTTTATGGTGGACTTGTGCGTTCCAAGAACGTCCTTGGCACCATTATGCAGAGTTTCATCTGCCTGGGAATTGTCTCTATTATTTGGGTTGCCTATGGTTACTCCATGGCATTTGGCCCTGATATCGGTGGACTCACAGGAAATTTTGACTGGATGTGGCTAAAGGGCGTGGGCACAAAAGCAGGCCCCTACTCCGATACTATCCCGGATCTGCTCTTCTGCGCATTCCAACTGATGTTTGCCATCTTGACTCCGGCCCTAATAACCGGAGGCTTTGCCGAGAGAATGAAATTCTCTGCCTTTTTGATATTCACCGTGCTGTGGAGCTCTCTGATCTACATGCCGATCTGTCATTGGGTCTGGGGAGGCGGATGGCTTGGAAGCATGGGGGCACTGGACTTTGCCGGGGGAACTGTTATCCATATCAATTGCGGCTTTGCAGCCTTGGCGGCTGCCATAATAATAGGCAAGAGAAAAGGATGGGGTCGAGAGTCATTTCATCCGAACAACTTGCCAATGACTGTTCTGGGGGCCGGAATATTGTGGTTTGGCTGGTTTGGGTTTAACGCAGGCAGTGCCCTTGCAGCCGACGGAACCGCTGCATTGGCCTTCTTTACTTCCCAGGTGGCAACGGGAGCGGCCGCTCTCTCATGGATTATTGCTGAATGGCTATTCCGGGGAAAGCCTACAACCCTTGGGGCCGCCTCCGGTGCAGTAGCAGGATTAGTTGCCATTACACCTGCTGCAGGGTTTGTGGGTCCGGTATCGGCCGTAATTATCGGCCTTGTAGCCGGTGTGCTGTGTTATCTGGCTGTGCTGGCCAAATCCAGGCTTGGCTACGATGACGCCTTGGACGTAGTAGGAATTCATGGTATCGGGGGCATATGGGGTGCACTGGCCACAGGACTCTTTGCCTCAATTGCTGTGAATCCCGGCGGTGCGAACGGTCTGTTCTTTGGAAATCCCTACCAGTTTGTGATTCAGGCAACAGGGGTTGGGGCGACCATGGCATATTCATTTATTGGTAGTGCTATTATTCTCAAAATTATTGATGTTACAGTAGGGCTTAGGGTAACCACAGAAGAGGAGGTCCAAGGCCTGGATATCACTCAGCACAGTGAAATTGGGTATTCTTTATAAATAATCCTCACAGGACAGACAAAAAAATGCAGAACGCATTCTGTCCGTACCTATATACCTGATTAAGGAGAAATCAATGAAGAAAATCGAGGCAATTATAAAGCCCTTCAAGCTGGACGACGTAAAGGAGGCCCTGAACGAAATCGGCATCAAGGGAATGACAATTTCCGAAGTCAAGGGTTATGGTCGTCAGAAAGGGCATAAGGAAATATATAGAGGTGCGGAGTATGTGGTAGATTTCATCCCCAAGGTCAAACTTGAGATAATAGTAGATGCAGCTCAGGTAGACCAGGTGGTGGCAAAAATCAAGGAATCTGCCTATACAGGGAAAATCGGAGACGGTAAGATCTTTGTGCTTCCTGTGGAAGAGGTCATAAGAGTCAGGACAGGTGAACATGGCAAAGATGCTATTTAAATAACCTTAATATGCTAATAATCTTTGATCTATGTAGTGAAAAATAGAGTTTTTTCAGTAAAATCAACTATTCAAAAGGAGAAGTATCCTATGACACCGAAACAAGTATTGGACATGGCCAATGAGAAAGGCCTCAAGGTAGTTGACCTTCGCTTTCTTGACTTTCTTGGATTGTGGCAGCACTTCACAGTGCCCTTAAGCGAGCTGGTTGAGACCAGCTTTGAAGACGGCTTTGGCTTTGACGGTTCAAGCATTCGCGGATGGCAGCCAATTCAAGCAAGCGATATGCTCGTTGTCCCGGATTCCACAACGGCCCAGATAGATCCATTCTTCGCAGAACCAACGCTGGTTTTGATCGGAGACATCGTAGACCCTATCACCAGGGAGTCATATTCCAGGGACCCCAGGAACATAGCCAAGAAGGCCGAAGCGTATCTCAGGAGCACAGGCATAGGTGATACCGCGTACTTCGGTCCTGAGGCCGAATTCTTTATCTTTGACGACGTGCGCTATGACAATGCCAGCAACGGCTGCTTCTACGAGGTAGATTCAGTAGAGGGTACCTGGAACACGGGGCGGGACGAAGGCCCCAACCTGGGATACAAGCCCCGCCACAAAGAGGGTTACTTCCCTGTTCCGCCTACGGACAAATTCCAGGATTTAAGGACCGAGATGCTACTTACACTGGAGCAGGTCGGCATTGAAGTCGAGTGCCAGCACCATGAGGTAGCTACTGCAGGACAGGCGGAAATCGATATGCGTTTCAAGCCCCTGGTCCAAATGGGCGACCAACTCATGTGGTTCAAGTATGTGCTTAAAAATGTTGCCTACCGCCACGGCCGTACTGTCACCTTCATGCCCAAGCCGCTCTTTGGTGATAATGGCACAGGCATGCATGTACATATCAGCATATGGAAGGATGGCCAGCCTACCTTTGCGGGCGACAAGTATGCCGGGCTTTCTGAGAATGGCATGTATGCCATGGGCGGCATTCTCAAGCACTGCCGTGCCCTGTGTGCTTTCTCCAATCCATCTACCAATTCCTATAAGCGCCTTGTGCCTGGTTTTGAGGCCCCGGTAAACCTGGCCTACTCAAGCCGCAACAGGAGCGCTGCACTCCGTATCCCCATGTATTCCGATTCCCCCAAGGCCAAGAGGATCGAGTTCAGGACCCCGGATCCCTCCTGCAACGGGTACCTGGCCTTCTCTGCAATGCTGATGGCAGTACTTGATGGTATAGAGAACAGGATTGATCCAGGTGAGCCCCTGGACAAGAACATCTATAGTCTACCCCCTGAGGAACTGGCCATCATCCCATCAGCCCCTGGCTCTCTGGATGAGGCCCTGGCTGCACTCAAGGAAGACCAGGAATTCCTGTTAAAGGGCGGTGTCTTCACCCAGGATGTCATTGATATGTGGATCGACTACAAGACAGAAAATGAGATCAACACAGTCAAGCTACGTCCTCATCCGTATGAGTTCTTCTTGTACTTTGATGTTTAATTAACCGTTGGATGCGATATATAATTCTGAGGGTCATGGCTCTTTAAGGGGTATGACCCTTGCTTTTTTAAATCGGCTTCTTCTATTGAAAATATATGCCGGGCAAGGTAATAGTAATTCCTGCTGGAAAGGCAATTGCCCAGCAAAGACGACTGAGTTGGGACGTGGGCCACTTGGCCTTCCGGCAATAAGTCACATCACAATTAGAAGGAGGAAACATGTGTCGACTTAGCGCCATTACTTCCAGTACATATTTTTCTCCTATGGAGAATATTCTGGCGCTGGAGACCATGAAAGAAGGCCATGACGGCTCCGGCCTGGGCCTGGTCATGAAAGACTTGGGTGGGCCATTTGAAGACCTCAAGAGTTATCCCATCCTTTCCGGCACCTGCAGCAACAAAGGCCTTGATATGCTGGATGACTATATGCAGCAAGCGGGTTTTCGTGTCAAATACAACTGGGAGCTGAAGATCAAACGAGTCGCAGGCATGGAGATAGAACCCCGTGACCACTATTTTGCCAGGGCCTATCAGTATCCATCGCCCTATGAGCCAAAGGCCCAGGCTGAGCGGGAACGCCTTCTGCTTGAGACCAGGCTGGACCTGAGGCGTATGGGAGAAAAAGATCAGTCCCTCTTTGTGTTCTCTTTTTACCCTGATTGCCTTACATTGAAGGAGGTTGGAGATCCGTTGCAGTTAGCAGAATTCTTTGGCCTGGATGATTTGCCCCTGCAGGCCAAGGTGATCCTGGCCCAAGGCCGGCAAAATACAAACTATGCCATCTATCTCTATGCATGCCATCCTTTCTTTATTCAGGGTTACTGTACCATGACTAACGGCGAGAACACGGCCTTTGTCCCTATCCGCGAGTATTTGACCAGCCGCGGATTTCCTGGCTATATAGGCTATAATAGCGACAGCGAGGTATTTACTCACATCCTGCATTTCAGCCATAGGCAGCTCAAATACCCCCTTACCTATTATAAAGATATCATCACCCCATTAAAGGACGAAGAGATCCGTGAGCGACCAGACGGCAAGGCCATCAGCCTGCTCAAAAAGAGTCTTCGACCACTGTGCATAGACGGTCCCAACATGGTCATCGGTTTTATACCTGATGGAACAATCTTCATGGTACAGGATTCCAAAAAGCTCAGGCCCGGGGTTGTTGGCGGGGCTGAGGGAAAATACGCCCTTATGAGCGAGATGTGTGGTCTTGACAGGGCAATCCCCCAACGTGACCGCTCTGCTGACATTTTTCCTTCAAAATATGACATGGTAATGGTGACACCTAATGCCCAGGAGGTCCAGGTATGGAACCAGCTTCACGGCTAGACCACAACGGGCAACTGACGCTGCAAGAATTCCCCTATGTCATTCAATGGAGGGAGGACCGTTGTACCCGCTGTGGCCGTTGTACCGCAGTGTGCCCGCAGCAGGCTATTGAGCCCGCTGTCTTTGCCCAGCGCCTCGTGCATTCCGAATCCGGCACCCCGATGCCCAGCGCTGTACGAAAGGTGTCCCACGGAATCCGCCAGGTTAATGACATTGATCGCTACTGTACTGGTTGCGGAATATGCAGTCTGGTATGTCCGAATATGGCAATTGCCCCGCATTACAATCCACATCATAAGTTTCTGTTTCACAAGAACCTTGGAGGAACGCCGTATAAGCGCGGTGGAAGGCGCAATGATCCCAGCCATAGTACGCTGGATAAGCTCAAATTTACCCGCATCTCAATGTTGACAGACCCTGCCCTGGATGCAGGCAGGCACGAGTTCCACATCAGGACCCTTCTGGGACGCATCCTGCCACCGGAAAAGCTACCCCTCAAGCTGGCTGACAACCGATTAACCGTAGAGGACGACCACTTTATCCCTCCTGTGAGAGAGATATTCCCCATCCGCATCGGGAGCATGTCCATAGGCGCACTTTCTCCACACA
>CAZPBZ010000075.1:0-6429 GCA_964584765.1 uncultured Thermodesulfobacteriaceae bacterium | reverse complement strand
GTTTACGAGCGGGTTTGTCACTAAATCCATGACGATAACCGCGGCTGCTGCTAATAATGATTTGGTGATCATATGGTTCCTTTTGATGGTTGCCTCAGTCGGAGTGCTGGAACATGCAGGTATCAAGGTACCTTATTTCGCGTTTTTTGGTCATGACTCCGGTCTGCGTCCGAAAGAAGCCCCTTTGAATATGTGCCTTGCTATGGGCATTTCAGCCTTTCTGTGTATTGCCATAGGTCTGTTCCCCGGTTATTTATATAATCTGCTTCCTTACCCAGTCGATTTTGTTCCGTACACAGCCTCCCATGTGGTCGGTATAGCCCAGCTCATTTTGTTTGCTACCATGGCCTTTGTGTTTTTAGTGCTTTCCGGTGTCTATCCGTCTGAGAAAAGATGTGTCAACCTCGATGCCGATTGGTTCTACCGTAAAGGGGGCCGGCTCTTCTACTACATCATGGACAAGGGTCTAAATGGTATAAACGCCGCATCAGAACGATTTTTTGTGGGCGGTCTGGCCGGTTATCTTGGCCGCATCTCAAGGGATGCTCCTACAAGGGCCGCGCTCTCAGCGATGGTGCCGAGCTGGGTGATAAGCGGTACAACAGGAGAAAAACTGGCCCGCAAAAAGGCCAATCTTCGTGCAGCATTAGAGACAGGCAGCTCTCCCATTGGGATAAGCGCTGCCATAGCCACCATTTTTCTTGTAGTCATATTTCTCTTAATGTGATATAAATTAAGAGAGGAGATATATAAATGATTTCCATAGAAGACTTGAGAAGGGTTGTGTTGTTTGGAGGTCTGACGGACCAGATGCTTGAAGAATTAGCTCCAATGGTTCGAATGGAGTCTATCGGGGAACGACAAGTCATTTACGAACCAGGCAGTAAAGCGGACCATTTTTACTCACTCAAACGTGGCAAGGTGTTGCTTGAGGCAGAGCTTGCCCCGACCCTTATTATCTCTCTTGGTGCCATAAAGCCGGGGTATTCTTTTGGCTGGTCCGCCCTTCTTCCGTCGGCGACTCATACATCTTATGCCGCGTCTGCCGAGCCTTCTGAAATATTAGTCATCTCTGGAGCCAATTTCCTGGCCGTCCTCGATCAGGACCACGCCATGGGATATGCGGTTATGCGGAAGATAGCACAAGTCCTGGAAAACCGCCTGGAACGTCGTACCGCTCAGTTCCTGAGGGTTATAAGCAAGCATCCCGAGATAGGAACACTTTTGGGCATGTAGGATGTATCTCAGGGGACCTTTCTTCATCATTAGAATTGTGCTGGACATTGACACGATTAGCAGTAAGATGGTATGTAACTTATCAATAAGTCATGGCTTATATGTATTTGCTGGGACTGGGGTTCGGTGAACAGTCCGTGTGTCGGTTATCATCGAAGGAGGATAAGGAGGGAAAAATGTCCAAGAAAATCTTAATCGTCGATGATGAGCCTGACATTATTACATTTGTTAGTGCGGTTCTTGAGGAGAACGGCTACACAAGTATCAGTGCAAAGGACGGGGTTGAGGGTCTGGAATTACTACGAACGGAAAAGCCGGATCTGGTACTCCTTGATTTGATGATGCCCAAGAAAAGCGGCATCACCATGTTCCAGGAATTGAGAAATGATCCGGAGATGAGTCATACTCCTGTAGTGGTGGTGACAGGTATCTCTGAAGTGACAGGGGTTGACTTTAGAAATTTCATGTATAAGAAGCCGATGGCTCATGAGGAAAAGTTTGTAGAGACCACCGGGTTAACAAAGTATACCATACCGGATGGTTATGTTGAAAAACCGATTGACCCGGATGAATTAATCAAAGCCATTAAAAATGCCTTAAAAGAGTAAAACGGTTGTCCTGATCTTCCGAACATCATACCTCCCTTTCACTTTTAATCCTAAGTTGAGCGATTAGCTGTTAGCTATTAGCGTTTAGCCTTAAAAAATCAAGACATTACGTCAATTAGAAATAATACCCAAAGGGTTAACCCTGTTGAATCCCAAAAGGGGGGGCAGCGAAGCTGCATTCAACAGGGTAAAAGTTTGTAATAGCAAAACATCCTGTAATCATTAAACTAATAGCTAAAGGCTAATCGCTCAATTTAGGTTTTAATGATTTTTTTGTGCCGGTTACCTTCCATCCAGCCTCCTGAGCTTGACAAGGTTTACCTTGACAAGTTTTTTGAGCATATTGTATAATCGCGCTGCTTGAGAGCGTATAATTATTTGAGAGTCCTAAGGTGAACCTATATGAGGTTATAGTTAATACTGCAGAGAAGAGAATGCATGTTTCATAGTTGTTGGAAGCCATGGCAGGAGTGGCATAGAAAGGCTTCTTATGGGAAGAGTGACAGATATTGTAATGCAAAAGTTATAATGAGAGAAAAATTTCAAGGAGGGGGGTAATAAATTATGCAAGGAAGCAATCAAGAGCTTTCCACATGGAAAGTAGCTCTTAAAAACTGGTACAAACCTTATCCCTGGCTGGAACTGTTTGCACTATGCGCAGCCTCCATCGTTGTTTATGTTGGATGGCTCTTGATATCCATGTCAATAGAGGCTCCTCCCGATGCGGCAGTGAGTACATTTTATGTATCCGCATGGGTTTCCGGTCTTTTCTTAGCCAGCTTGGGCATCGGCTTTATCGGCACACTGGGTGGAATTGGTGGCGGGGTCATCTGGTCTCCTGTTGCCATGGCATTCACTCCGATGGACAGCGTGATCATCAGGGCATCCGGTCTTGTCGTAGCCATGTTTAATGCCTTGGTAGCTACAGGACCACTCGCGAGGACCGGGCTGTGTAATATCAGACTCGGTCTTTTTCTTATGATACCCGTAGGAATAGGCGCCTTTGTTGGTGCCAAGAGTGCCATATTTGTTGCCACGGCATTTGGGGTTACAGGTGAAGCGCTTGTCAGAATGGCCTTAGCGCTTATCATTTTTGCACTCTTCCTCTATTTCCTCTTAGGGGGAAAGAAATCAGAATACCCGGAAGTGAAGAAGGAAGACGGTTTTACCCGTTTCTTTCAGTTGAATTTGCCTTATTATGAACCATCTGCAGGAAAGGTGATAGATTATAAGCTGCATAGAGGTCTCTTGTTCGGGATAGCAGTATTCTTTGTGGGTTTGGTAGGTGGCTTTTTTGGCATGGGCGGTGGATGGGCTATTGTTCCGGCCCTGAATGTCATCATGGGTGCCCCGCTTAAGGTGGCAGCCGCCGTCAGTATGACCGGACTCGGCATGGGCAGTTGTGTATCAGTGTGGCCTTACTTTAGAGCCGGTGCCATGATCCCGATAGTTATAGCCCCTCTGCTCGTTGGACAGATTGTGGGGGGGGTATTAGGGGCACAGGTATTGATTGGGATGAAGGCAGCGTTTGTAAGGTTTATATTGATTGGAGTCTTGCTTTTCACCGCTTTTGGGCTGTTTACCAAAAGTTTGGCTCTCTTAGGGGTGATTGACGTGCCCTTATGGATGAGGATGGGATTCATGGGGGTTTGCGCTGGATTAGTTTTTTACCTCATGGCCAAGGATAAAGGATAAGGATCGGATGACTGGGTAAAGGGAGGTAACTATGGAAAAACATGAAGTGAGAATACCATTTGCCGGTATTGTAGTCGGAGATACACTCTATTGGGTGTGTATTATAGGAGCATTTATAGCCTTAGCAGGACCGGTTGTAAGCTTACTGGCGCCAGCTAATAATGTGGCAGACCCATATAAGATTTTTTCTCTTGTCTGGCAGGGTAAGACCTCAGAAGAAATCTGGGCAGCAGCGACTGCGGCAGGACAATATCCCGGGTCTCTTTTCTGGATACACGATTTTAGTAAAGGCGATGCGATTACGCAGTTCGGGGTCTGGCTTGCCTGTTGCTGTTCCCTGCCGGCTGCATTTTTCGGAGGCATAATATACCTTTTTGGGCTTGGAGGTGCTCGGAGAAGTGTAACCTATTTTATAATCTGCATGATTGTTGCTTTTATGATTATGTACGCCATGCTGGCATAGTCCATAATGTCAGCCTGAATCTCTTAAAAGGTGATTATTTGCAGGATATCTATCTTTGGGGCAAACCGATATCTTGAATATTTTTGCGAGTGATAAAAAAAGGGGGGGTCAAGACCTTGCCCCCCCCTTTTTTTTATTGGTTTGGTTTTATATCGTTAATGCAATGGTTGGTTTTGACGCTTTATTTATCACTCCCTGGCTGACACTTCCCATGAACAACTCTTTCAGTGCGGATCTTCCCTGTCTGCCCATGAAGACCATGTCGCATCCTGCCCTTTCCACCTCCTCGACGATAAGGTCAGCAGGATTTCCTCCACATCTGATATCCTCCCGGATGATGGATTCAGAGACCCCGCGTTCGAGCAGGCCTCTTTTGGGCAAATCAAAGACCGACTGCACATCCTTATCCACTGGACATTGCCCGGCAACCTGTTCAGCATACCGGTCTGCACCTATTACGTAGAGCAGAATGACTGTCTCCAGGCCTTCCCCACATCCTCCTAAAAGAATGGCCGCCTCCCTGGCTGCCGCTTCAGAAGGGATGGAGCCGTCCAAGGCCAGCAAGCACCGGCGCACCGGCGCATGTTTTGCTTCAGCAGCTTCAGAGCCCACAAGGTAGATAGTCGCCGCAACATTGCTGTGTAAGAGCCCGGCGCTGACACTGCCGAATAAGGCGCGATGGAGACTGGAAAGCCCGCGCCGCTCCATAATAATGGTAGAATAACTTCCTTCCGTGGAAAATCGTATTATCTCCCTTACAGGTTTCCCATCCCGGACCTCCAGATCCGAGGGGGCTTTGCAGCCGCATGAAGTCAGAGTTTCCTGTGCCTCTTCCAGCAAGGGACGGACTTCTTTTTCAATGTATTGCTGCCGAAGCCTCTTAAAGAGATCGGTTTCCAGCACGAAGTCCGTTCGGACATCTATATTCTTCATATGTTCACCCAGGTAACGCCCCCCCATCACGTGCAGGAATGTTACCTGCTCCACCCTGTCTCCAAGGGCGCTGGCCATATTCCCTGCCAAGGCAGCAGGCCTCTGGAATGACTCATTACTATCCACAGGGAGTAAAAATTTAGTCAACGGTCTGAAATCTCCGCCCATCCCTGGTCCCTCCTCTTAATTTAATAGAAAAGCAGCAGCCAAACGTTGGCTATGGCCACGCTGATAAGCATATACAAAAACCCGGTTTTCATGTATTCAAAAAACCTTATGGGATGACCAGCAGATTCGGCGATACCCAGGGTGACCACATTGGCGCTGGCCCCGATCATGGTGCCGTTACCACCGAAACATGCCCCAAAGGCCAGTGCCCACCATAAAACATTGGATTCAGCTCCGGGGATAACGCTGCTTAGATAGGCAACGATAGGCAACATAGTGGCCGTAAAGGGTATGTTATCCACAAAGGCGCTCATAATGGCCGATACCCAAACTATCAGACAGATGGAGGCAACCAGGCTTCCATGGGAAAGATGCAGTACCCAGTCCGCGATGAGATCCAGAAGGCCGGCTTCCTCCACGGCCCCCACAAGGATGAACAGAAACATAAAGAAGAGCAACGTCGTCCACTCGATATCCTTTTCTATGAGTTCCAAAAGATCCACTTTTTTTGTCAGAAGACTGTAAGTGAAAAGGAGGGCCGCACCGAACAAGGCGGCAATGCACACCTCCATGTGCCAGATTCCGTGGGTAAGGAACATCGCCACAACTATCGCCATTATTATCATACCAACAGTCAGTAGGTTAGAGTCTGTAATCTTGTATTCCTCCCTGAGCTTGGCAATGAAAGCCTGCATATCTTCAATATGTGCCCTGGCATACTCCTTCTTATGAGCAATTTTCGTATACCCGAAGAGGACTGCCATGCAGATTACACACACAGGAGTGAGATTCTTTACAAATTCCAAAAAGGTCAGGCCGGCATAAGAGCCGATCATGATGTTCGGCGGATCACCAATGAGGGTAGCTGTACCACCTATGTTTGAGGCCAGAATTTCAGGGATCAGGAGGGCAATGGGTGAAATACCCAGGGATAGAGCTATTTCAATGGTTACCGGAGTGAGCAACAACATGGTAGTAACATTGTCCAGAAAGGCCGAAGCCACAGCCGTGAAGCTCATCAGGATGACTGACAGGACAATGACATTGCCCTTAGATATCTGAAAGCACTTGTATGCTGTCCACTGAAATACACCCGTGTGTTTCAGGATGCCCACTATGATCATCATTCCCATAAGCAGGAAGACGACGTTCATGTCTATGGCATGAATGGCACTTTCATATGAAAGGATATGGTATTCAGGGTTTATGGTACCAATGGTGTAGCTGATAACCAGCATTACGGCCGCGCCCAGCATGGCTGCCAGGGTACGGTGCAACAATTCAAAAGAGATCAGTACATAGGCCAGAATGAATATTACGGTGGCG
>CAZPBZ010000074.1:0-6508 GCA_964584765.1 uncultured Thermodesulfobacteriaceae bacterium | reverse complement strand
CATCTCCGGCCTCTGCCTTTTTAATGACCTCTTCGACCTGGCTGAGATATTTTTTCGATGTAAGATTCAAAATGCCACGACCCTGCCCATCTGAGTGAATGGCGTTGTTCTGCGGTGTATCATCAGGCTACTTGGTAGACCACAGGTTGGTTATACAATATATGGTAATTTCGTTATATCAAATTCGTTCTTTTAAGAAATTCTATTTATTGTTTAATATCTCCTTTATTTTTGCAGATAGTTTTTTTATATCAAACGGCTTCTGAATAAATCCGTCACAGCCTCGGTTCATTATCTCGTTCGCCTCACCATCTATGCTGTAGCCGCTTGAAAGGAGCACTTTTACTTCAGGATTAATTTCCTTAAGACGGTCATAAACTTCGCCACCGCTCATATTAGGCATAATCATGTCTAACATCACTATATCTATTTCGTCCTTATTGTTTCTGTAAAGCTCTATGGCTTCCTGTCCGTCTTTGGCTGATAAAACCCTGTAGCCTATTATTTCCAGTATGCTCATGCATACTTTTCGAACAGCATCTTCATCATCAACAAGAAGCACGGTTCCGCTTTGTTTAATGAGTTTTTTAGAATCTTTGGTTACTTTGCCGACTTTTTTTGTGGTTGAAGGCAGATATATCTCAAAGGTTGTCCCTTGGTTCACTCTGGATTCAACATCAATATATCCGCCATGTGCCCTTATAATGCCATAAACAGACGCAAGCCCCAGACCGGTGCCTCTTCCCATTTCCTTGGTAGTAAAGAAAGGATCAAAAATGCGTTCCGTGGTGATTTTATCCATGCCTTTGCCTGTGTCTCTGACAGTCAGCTTGACATAGTTGCCGGCCTTTAATTTATAAAACCCGCTCTTCATGTCTTTGTGTGTGACATTATTTGTCTCCAGATAAAGATCTCCTCCATTAGACATGGCATCTGAAGCATTTATAAATAGATTTAACAGTACCTGCTCAATTTGTCCCTGGTCAGCTTCTATTGCAAACAGGTCTTCGGCCAAATTTCTGTAAATGTTAATCTGTTTTCTTGTTCTGCCAAAAGTAATGGAAGCTTCTTCTACTATCTGGTTAAGATTTGTCGGCTTTACCTCATACCTGCCTTTGCTGGCATAACCAAGAAGCTGTCTGGTAAGATTGACCCCGCTTCTAATCTGTTTTTCAATGCTTTTCAGCATTTCATAATGCGGGTGATAAGAATCAATATCCATAAGCATCAGGGATGTGTTGCCCTGAATACCCATTAAAAGATTGTTAAAATCATGGGCAATGCCTCCTGCCAATGTCCCGATGAATTCAAACTTTTGAGCCTTTTGAAACTGGGCTTCGAGCTGTTTCCTAACAGTTATGTCTTCCACAATTTCTATGAATCCTGCCACAGTATTATTTGTCCCAAAGACCGGAAAAGAACAGATTCTAACATCAAACTTGCTGCCATCATCTCTCACGCCAACAGTCTCGACTTCGGCAGTTTGTCCGGTATTCATTGCTATGACACCGGGACAATACGGGCAAAGTTCATCACGTTTTTCGAATTCTTGAAAACACTTTTTGCCAACAAATTCATCTGCATTTTTCTTAAACATTTTTCCCTGACCAGTATTTGCCATGATAATATTATGATTTGTATCAATAAGTGTAACACCCATTTCAATATTCTCTAAAAGAGTGCGATACAGTTTTTCACTTTTTATAAGTGCCTCTTTTGCTTTCTTTTCCTCGGTGATATCGCGAAAGATTCCCTGGAGGTATTTTTTGTTACCTAACGTAAAACTATTGGCTTTAATTGCTACATCCTTGATTTCTCCGGTGCTTGTGATAACCTGTGCGTCTAAAATCTGACCGTCAAATTTACCTCTATGTTTTATGTAACTATTTGAAAATCCTTCAATAATTGTGCTATGAGGATGAAGAATACTCTGATGTTGGCCTAATAATTCGGATTTTTCCCTTTCCACAAGTTTAGCGGTTTCAGAGTTGCAGTCGATAATTATGCCTGTTTCCGCATCAGTCAGGAATATCCCATCCCTGGCTTCTTCGAAAAGTTTCCTGTATTTTTCCTCACTTGCAAGCAAGTCGTCTTGTGCTTTCCTTCGCTCTGTTATATCTCTTGTTGAACAAAGAGTTCCAATCAATTTTTTATCATTATCAAATACAGGTGTTTTGGCTACATGAAACCATTGCTTACCTTCTGCAAGAGTAGCTTCTTCATCTTGAATCAATGGCCTTAAAGATTTCATTACCTTGGCATCATCTCGGCGATACATTTCTGCTTCATCCGCAGGAAATAAGTCATAGTCTGTTTTTCCGATAATTTTTTCCATTGGTTTGCCAATATGTTTGCAAAAAGATGAATTTACGGACTGATAGACAGAATTTGTGTCCTTAAGAACAAGCATGTCGGGAGTTGTTTCAAGAATCATCTTAAAGAGATTTCGCTGCCTTTTTAGTTCTTCCTCTGCCTTCTTATGCTCGGTAATGTCTTCATAGCTACCGAGGACACCTATGATGCTCCCATCCGTATCTCGCAGCGGGACCTTGGTGGTTTTGGCCCAGGCTTGGGTGCCGTCAGCTTTGAGATAGTGCTCGATGATGTTGTATTCAGGAATACCAGATTCCATAACCTTTCTATCATACTTCCGAAAAGAATCCGCCTGCTCTTTAGTCCATGGAAGCTCGTAGTCGCTCTTTCCTACAACCTCCTCCGAGGACTTTAGTCCTGTCATCTCCAGCCAGGCGCGGTTGCCGCCGAGATAAAATAAATTACGATCTTTCCAGAAGACGGCAGATGGTATTGAGTCCAATACAGTCTTCAGCATATGTTGTGAACGATATAGCGCATCTTCCACCTGCTTGAGAACAAACGTTTCTTTTTTTAATTCCCTTATTTTTTGTTCCAGTTCTTCATAAGTTGGTTTTTGGGCCATTGGATAATCCTCTTGTTGTTAATTAAAGCTTAAAAGTAAATCTGTATATCTATGACCTTATTTACTTAAATTTGTGTTCTTCATGATAAAATATCTAATAAGCTGGCAGGTCCAGCAGCCGTTTAATAGCTTAAATAGCTTAACAACTCGCCCAAAGGGCGCTAAGTTCACAGCCCATGACCGCCCACAAGCACTATAATATACATTCACTCGTGCCCCGCCTCTTTAAGGACCAGAAATTAATCTTTCTCTTTAGCACATTTCTGGGTGCTGCTGCCACTGGAATTTTCTTTAGCAGTCTTAACAACTTCCTGGCGGATGTCTATGACATGAGCGCCGACCAGAGGGGAGTGCTGGAGACTATCAGAGAAATGCCGGGAATGTTGCTCATTGTCATCCTGGCTCCTTTCAGTGCGGTCAGAGAAGGAAGGATCCTGTTTGGAGCCACACTTGTTATCGCCTTGGGCATTGTGGGCACTGCCAGCCTCTCGCCTGATGTCTTGAGGGTAACAGCCTGGCTGTTTGTCTGGTCAGTCGGGGCCCATGTAGTAATGACCATCAGGGAGAGCTTCTGTGTAGCCCTCAGTGAACCCGGGACCAGGGGCCGTCTCTTCGGAATAGTCAGAAGCCTCAGGAGCCTTGGGACCATAGTGGGGGCTGCTTGCATCTGGGCGGGTATGGGCACATTAGGACTCGGATACGAAAAGCTCTATTGGGCCGCAGCCTTACTCACATTGGTTTCGGCCTTAATTGTAATCTTCATCAAGGAAAAAAGACATACCGGTACAAAACGTAAGCGCTTTGTATTCAAGAAAAGATATTCTCTTTTTTATTTACTTGCCGTCCTGTTTGGTGTGCGAAAGCAGATCTTCATTGTATTCGGACCATGGGTACTTATCAGGATCTTTGATCAGGATGCACCGGCCATGGCAAAGCTTATTCTGGCATCTTCTGTTGTGGGCCTATTTCTAAAGCCCTATCTTGGAAAACTTATTGACACACTGGGGGAAAGGACTGTGCTTATAGGTGATTCCATTATGCTTCTGATGATCTGCGCCTGCTACGGTCTGGCAGAAACAACGCTTCCCCAGCCTCTCATCCTGCCATGCCTGTTCGCATGTTTCATCCTGGATGACAGCCTGTTTTCCTTACGTTCAGCTCATGTAACCTACCTTTCAAAGATCGTTGAATCGGCAGATGAGCTGACAGCCTCCATATCCACAAGCTATTCAATTGAGCACGTAGTATCCATGATAGCCCCGATAATCGCAGGACTTATCTGGGTACGCTTCGGTTATCCCTGGGTCTTTTTTATGTCTGCTGTGGTAGCCGGCCTTATGTTTCTTGCATCATCAAAACTGCCTCGAAAAGCCAGCCGGTAACGTGAAATAGCTCATAGCTCCCTTTCAACCACCAAGCTCTCTGGACCTTTCTGTTGCGGCCCTGACCGCATCCAGTAATATCCCACGCAGCGCGGCCCGTTCCAGGACATGCAGACCCGCAACAGTGGTTCCCCCTGGACTGGTCACCATCGCAGTCAGTTCTGCCGGGTGTTTTCCAGTATTCTGACACATAAGGGCCGCCCCAAGTACAGTCTGAACCACCAACTCTTGGGCAACAGTTCTTGGCAACCCTTCCCGCACTCCTGCATCAATCAACCCCTCAATAAATGTAAACACATATGCCGGTCCGCTACCACTGAGCCCTGTAACCGCGTCCATCAAGGCCTCTGGCACAACAACCGCCTTGCCCACTGCCTCCAATATCTGTCGCACCATATCCAGATCGCCCTGGATAGCGGCAGTCCCCTTACACAGTGCCGCAGCCCCTGCCTGAACCAATGCAGGAGTATTGGGCATCACGCGCACTACTCTTGCACCCTCAGGGAGTCTTTTTTCCAAAGAATGAGTGGTTATTCCCGCAGCTATGGATACAACAAGATGATTGCTGCTCACAACAGGACCAATGTCTTCAAGGACTACAGACATGACCTGGGGTTTGACCGCCAGGATAATAATCTCAGATCCTTTGACTGCTTCTTTGTTTTCTGAGCTAGTATTTATCCCAAATGCTTCCCTGAGATGATTTCTCCTGTCCTCAGACAGATCAGATGCCGTGATCCGGCCCGGTTTCAAGAACTCTTTTGACAACAGCCCCTTTATCAGGGCTTCTGCCATCTGTCCTCCGCCAACAAATCCCAAGGTCTTACAAATCTCAGTTTGTTCTCTTGCTGTCATTTAACATCACCCTGTACGTAATTATTCACGCCCTTTCCTGCTGTCGACTGCCAAGGAGTATGAACATTACCCTTGTACAATATTGAGCATACGCTTATTAATAAATATTTGCTTTAAGCTTGACTTGGCAACTTCTCACATGTACAACATTAAAGTAATTATTGAGCATATTTCGCGGATTCACCATAATTCATAAATGATTACACTGCAAAAAGTCTGAAACATGATTCCGCATCAACCCCTTTCAGCTTTCGGCTTCAGGCTTTCAGCTCTTATGCAGCGCCGCAGATTGGGTTTTCCCAGCGGAATCATTAATTTGTTCAAATCTGCAAATTGAGGGCTCTTTTCATGCAAAAAAAATCGGAATTGCAAGTCTTTCGTGAGTACCTTCAAAAAAACAGACTACGCTATACCCAGGAACGAGAACAGATAATAAAAGAGATCTTTGCCACCCATGATCACTTTGATGTAGACGCACTTTATTTGACTATAAGGCAAAAGGGTATAAATATCTCAAAGGCATCCATATATCGCCTTCTACCTCTCTTAATAGATGCCGGTCTGATCCAGGATGTGTTCTTTGAAGACGGCCATATGCACTACGAACACATATATGGCCACGAACACCACTGCCACCTTCGATGTATTGAGTGCGGGAAGATTGAGGAATTCACAGACCCGAGATTGAATGACATCGAAGGGGATCTGGGAGAACGTTTCGGTTTTAAGATACTGGATTATAAGCTGGACGTGAAGGGATTGTGCCCTGAGTGCCGGGAAAAAATCAGAAAAATGGCATGAAGTCCCTTGGCAGGTCCGATTCTCTTCCTTCTCTCCACGTAGTATTAGTAGAACCGGAAATACCACCCAACACCGGTAGCATTGCCCGGCTCTGCGGGGCAACCGATTCTGTCCTTCACCTTATCCATCCCCTTGGCTTTAAGACAGACGACAAGAATCTCCGAAGAGCAGGCCTTGACTACTGGCCCAGTATAACTGTGAGACATCACAGGAGCTTAAAGGCCTTTATGCTTGAAAATGCCGGAGGTGACTTTCTTTATTTCTCAACCAGGGGAAAATATATCTATACTGAAGCGAACTTCACGCCGGGATGCTATCTCGTCTTCGGAAAGGAGACCGAGGGACTTCCTCCTTCTCTCATAGAGGAAAACATTGAGAGGAGTTTTTACCTGCCTATATGGGGCAAAGTGAGGAGTCTTAATCTGTCTAATGCCGTAGGGATAGTCCTTTACGAAGCTTACAGGAAGCTTGGAATCTGGTAAGCGTTCACAGGGCACCGCATCTGCTTTGTTGTCGGGCACTTGAAGTACAG
>CAZPBZ010000073.1:0-6527 GCA_964584765.1 uncultured Thermodesulfobacteriaceae bacterium | reverse complement strand
GCTGTAGCCTCAGTCCTTAACTTCTATAAAATTCCTTTGGACAAGCTCCTGGTGGTACATGACGATCTGGATTTGCTTCTTGGGAGTCTTAAATTCGTACAGGGGGGTGGGACTGGAGGGCATAAAGGGGTTATATCCATTATAGAGTCTATTGGCAGCAAAGAATTTCCCCGTCTAAAGATCGGTATCGGAAGGCCTTTCAGTCCTGTGCCAATAGACAGATATGTTTTGTCGCCTTTCCTGTCGGAAGAGGCCATAGTGATAGATAAGGTCCTTGATGTCAGTATAAAGGGTCTGGTGTGTTTTTTGGAGAAGGGTATTGAATTTGCCATGAACGAGTTTAATCGTAAGATAGAAGCAAAGTAGTATGTAACAGGTCCTTAGAGATTCTCAGGGGAGGAACAAATGGGCAAATTTTTGGGTTACACTGCATTAATAATCCTGGCAGCCCTTATAGCCGCTGGATGCTTTCTTGGATACTTTCTATTGGAAGGAAATCCACCGGAGCTGCAGGTGGTCTCAGTCCCGGAGACAGTCGGGAGGGAGTATGTGCTCACGGTTGAAGTTAAAGACGCCCGGAGTGGAATAAGGTCGATTTCTGCCGTCTTGAGCCAGGGAGATAAGGTTTTTGAACTTGATCCTAAGATTTACAAGATAAAGGAGTGGTGGAGGGGATCCGGGGTAAAGGACGAGACAGTCTTCTGGGTCATCAAACCGTTCGAGTTAGGCATGACTGAGGGTAAAGCCCTTCTCCGGATTACCGCAAGGGACTCGTCCTGGCGAAATGGTCTCAAAGGCAATGAGCGGATTTGGGAGACTGAAGTCCCAATAGACATAACACCACCCCGGATAGCAGTGAAAAGTACTGTGCATAATATAAGGACAGGAGGTGCTGGTCTTGTATCTTATAGAGTAAGTGAATTACCCAGCAAGACAGGGGTCTGGATAGACGAAAGGTTTTTCCCGGGTTATCCAAAACCTGGAGGGGCAGAGGATATGTACGTGGCCATGGTGGCGGTTCCTTTCAATGTCAGTAAGCCAAAGAAGATGCTCATCGAGGCGGTAGATCAAGCTGGAAACGTTGCCAGGGTCGGCTTTCCCCATCGTATCTTTAGTAAGCCTCCAAAGGTTGACATGATAAATATAAGTGACCATTTCCTTGAGCAGAAAATGCCGGACTTTATGGCTAGATTCCCCGAACTCAAAGGCTCTCCTCTGGAAGTATTTCTCGAAGTCAACAGCGAATTAAGGCGTCGCAATAATCAGGAAATTGAAAATTATTGCAAGGAAAGCGTCCCTGAGATCCTCTGGCACGGAAGCTTTGTTTGCCTTCCAAATTCGACTTTCATGGCAGGTTTTGGAGACGAGCGTCATTACTTATACAAGGGCAAGGAAATTGGCCGGTCGTATCATATGGGGTCAGACCATGCCTCGATTTCTCACGCTCCGGTCTCTGCAGGAAATACCGGCCTTGTCGTGTTTGCAGACTGCCTTGGAATCTATGGAAATACCATAATCCTGGATCACGGCCTCGGCCTTTTCAGTATGTACTCCCACCTCAGCGAAATCCAGGTGTCAGCAGGTGATAAGGTGGAACGTGGAGATACGATAGGGACAACCGGCATGACCGGCCTTGCCGGCGGGGATCATCTGCATTTCGGAATGATGGTCCACGGGGTATTTGTTAATCCTGTAGAGTGGTGGGATCAGAAATGGATTCAAGATCATATCCTGACCAATTTATCTGTGCAATGAGGCTGTTATGATAAGGTTCCGTTGTTTTTTCTTGTAATGTAAATGGAAACTTGGAGGTATATTCAGAATGGAAATATCTTTGGTGCTGGTGCCTGTAGATTTTTCAGATTGTGCTACAAACGCATTTAGGTATGCGAAAAAAATAGCTTTTTCATGGAAGGCGGAATTATTACTTATTCATGTCATAGATTCAAGTGAGGTCTCTCGAATTGCTGCTTACACCAAGGAATCAATTGAGAAGGTGAAAGAACGGCTTACGAACCAGGCCAAACAGACCTTTCGCCATTTTTTGAATGATTGGGACAGTGATGGTCTGGTAAAGGATACTATCGTATCTTATGGCTCCCCATTTCAGGAAATTGCTATAAAAGCAAGGGAGCTTCAGACCGACCTTATTTTAATGGGTGGTTATGGGAGTAGAGGAAAGGGGCAGATCGATGAGATTTTTTTCGGTGGTACAGTGGACAAAGTGGTTCGCCTTCTACCCTGCCCAGTGCTATGCGTGCCCATGGGATGGCCCAGTGAAAGTATTTAGGGCAGTACGTCAGACAAAGATTTCCAGTACTTCATAATTCCTAAGCCCTGCCGGCGTTCGGACTTCAACATCATCTCCTTCATATTTGCCTATCAGCGCTTGGCCAAGAGGGGACTTAACCGAGATGTTTCCTTTTTGTACATCGGATTCGTCTGGCCCTACCAGCTTATAAACAACCTCATCTCCGCTATCTATATTTTCCAGTCTAACCTTGACTCCAAACACAACTCTGTCACAGTCCTGGTTTTCACTTTCAATCACCTCTGCTGTAGAGAGTTTGCTATGAAGGTACCGGATTCGGGCTTCAAGCTGACCCTGTCGTTCCTTTGCAGCATGATATTCGGCATTTTCAGATAAATCGCCGTGTGCTCTGGCTACTGCAATAGCCTTGATTGCTTTAAATCTTTCTACTTTTTCCAAGGTCTCAAGTTCTTTTTTAAGTCTTTCGAAACCCTCTTTTGTGAATGGGGTTCGCTCCATATGCATACACTTCCCAATTATATTTTTGCCGGTTGACGAGCTTGCGTAACAAAAATGCCTTACGAAATCGAGCCGGCTTAGGTCTTTGCAGGTCTGGTCATTCCTAAATTAATAAATACCAGAAAAAGACATAGATGCAAGTTGTCGACTCACCAAAGTCGGAATCCTTTTTCATCGAGCCGTTTGAAGCCCCAACCCCCAATACTCTGTGAACGTATACGGGTATTTTTTATAACTCAGGGAGTAGGGTTCTTGTTTTTATGGCTAAAATTTTCACTTTAAACACTTTACATTCAAGGTCGTCGGACATAAACTCTTTTATTAATGTTTGCAACTAGTCAGGAAATCATTTATATTTCGCTTTTGTCTTGTGATCAAGATGGGTCAAATAAAGGAATTGTTTGCCATGGTCCGAATCAGCCATGTCTTGGCTTAGATTGACATATGATGAACAATAACTAACAGGGTTTTATCCGGATGAAACTATGGCCGTAAAAGTAGTCCTCAAGAAAAAGAACCAGTCATCCAATGGTTATCTGGGTCGTCTGATTGAAGCAGGCCAAGAGGGTACTATTACTTATCAGGTACTGGATGAAATAATACCTGATGATGAAAAGGATCTCGAAAAGCTTGAAGAGATATTCGACCTGCTGTGCCTTAATAATATTGAAGTCATCGATGGCCCAGGATTCATAACTATTTCCAGAGAGAAGGTTCTAAAAGAATTCGCAGAGAAAAGGGGCTTGGTCGAAAAAAGATCAGAGTCTATTTCTGAGGATACTGAATCTGAGACTCAGACAGTGGTTCTTGATGCCGGAGGTCATACTGACTCAGAGGAGATTACCACCACCTATCTGCGAGAAATGGGAAGATACGAGCTTCTTACTCCTGAGAAGGAGCAAGATCTCAGCCGCACTATCAGAGATGGCTTTAATGGGATTATTAAGGCTATCATGGATCACCTCTCGGATCCGCCTGCAATGGAGGCCTTGAGGGAGCAAATTCGCACATGGAGGCGTCGTGATCCCACCCTTAAGCCCAAAAAGCACCAGTTAAATTATTTAGTAAGTGCTGTTACCAGCGTTATGGAGATTTACGTTGAGGATGACAGCCTTAAATCCCTCGAGGTCATCGTCAGAGGGCATCGGGCAAGAATAGAGGTGGCCAAAGATGAAATGATCAATGCCAACCTCCGTTTGGTGGTCAGCATTGCCAAACGGTATATGCATCAAGGCCTGTCACTTGCTGATCTGATTCAGGAGGGTAATCTCGGTCTTATGCGAGCGGTTTTCAGATTTGATTACACAAAGGGCAACAAGTTTTCTACATACGCCAGTTGGTGGATACGCCAGGCTATTACCAGGGCGATCCTGGACAAGACCCGCACAATACGCCTTCCAGTACATTTTTTAGAACTCCGTAGTCAGTTCTTTAAGGCATTTTATGCCCTCCTCAAGGAGCTTGGCCGGGAACCTACACCTGCTGAGATTTCACTGCGAACAGGGCTGCCCTTGGAAAAAATCTTGTCTATTCTGGAGGCCTCAAAGGAACCGGTCTCTTTGGAGACACCAGTTGGAAATGAAGACAGCACCCTAGGGGACTTTATTGAAAACATGGATATTGTCTCTCCCTACGAGACAGTGCGGGAGAGGGAGCTTACAGAGCGGATTAAGGGCATCCTGGCCACTCTCAGCCCAAGGGAGGAGAAGATTATTCGCCTCCGCTTTGGGATAGGTGAGGACAGTGAATATACCCTGGAGGAGATAGGCAAGCGCTTCAATGTGTCACGCGAGCGCATCCGTCAGATAGAGAAAAAGGCCCTGAACAGGTTAAGACACTCGAGTCGCCGGGAGCGTCTGAAATTTTTTCTTGGTTAGGAAATCGTCCACACTGATTTATTCTTGTCCACTGAGTTGATTACCAGGCCAGTCAAGATCTTTGGGGTAAAGTAGGTTGATTTGTGAGGCATGATAAGCCCTGTATCAGCCACATTCAGGACTTGATTAACCGGTGTGGGCTGCAGGATAAAGAGTACATCGTTTTCATCTAAAGCCTTAACGGCACCTGGTGCATCTATTGTGAACTTTATGGTCTTTCCCGCCTCCAGGCTCTGAGGATTAATTTTAAAGATTCCCTTAATAATGGCCTCTTCAAGCAGGATTACGTCGAGTTCCGACAGGGCAGGGTGTAAGTGCGACAATAGCTTGTTTTGATCTGTTGTTTTCTGCCACCAGATTTGTGCTGTTTTTCTTTTTCCAAAAATCACTCCGATCCCTCGCCTCTTCGGTTTTTCATCAAGGCATTGAATCAAATTGGTGCACAGTTGCTCTGGTTTCAGATCTTTCGAATGAGAGATTTGTTCAACATCGAACACCTGAGACGCTGTGGTTTCTATGAGCTTTAGATCCAAGGCCTCCGGCAGTGTGACAACCCTGTAAACCGGAAGGACTACAAGGCCGGGGTCTTCTGAATCTACGAGATAAACCATCAGGTAGTTATAAGGCTTTGACGGATCTTTTCCATAAGCCTTTTGCATCTCATTTCGGTATTTAATGGCAGTGGTGTAGCGGTGGTGACCGTCAGCTATATACAGAACAGTTTTTAACAGACACTCATGAAGAGATTTCAGTCTGTCCACGTCAGTTATCTTCCATAATCTATGAGTATTCCCAGCCTCGTCTTTTAAGGTATAAAGCTCTTTTCTTTCAGCCTCGTCTAAGATACGGGCAGCATCCGGGCTGTGGCGATAGAGAATGAAAACTTGGCTGAACTGGGCCTCTGTAGATTGTATTAGACGAAGCCGATCTTCCGTTACCCTGCCGAAGGTCCGTTCGTGGGGGCGCACAATTCGACTCTCCCAGTCCTCTATGCGTATCAATGCTACAAATCCCTTTCTACAAGAACTGCCGCCTGGGGTCGAAAAGCTTATATCATAGGGATAGATGGCAGGCCTATCTTTTTGTTCTAAGATTTTTTTGGATAACCAGCTTTCAAATTTCTTTTTTGCGCAGGTGTATTTGTCTATCTTATGCGTCCCGCTGAAATCAGGCTTAGATAATTCAAGGGAAAAGATGTTGTAGTAATTTCTTGATACAAGGCTATCACGTTTCTCATCATCAACTACATCATAAGGCGGGGCTACCAGTTGGGCCATATCCCCGGCTTGATCAGTGTTGTATCTTATTCCACAAAAGGGTAATACGATTGCCATCCCAATCCTGCTTGCAGTTTTTTGGTTTTTATAAAACGTCCCTTATCCCATCGAGTCCATAGAAATGGGTGAGGCCTTAGCTACTATGACAGGAATAAATCGTCAAGTAGAAGATGGTTTTGCAAGCGGCCCAGTAGTATGGGATTCCTGGCAGGGGGGTTTATTATGTGTTATCTGATTGGGAATTCTCACCATACAAACCGACAACTCTGTTTCTCCCGGAAGTTTTGGCTTTGTAAAGTGCCCTATGAGTGCGAATAACCAAAGAGTCCACGGTGTCTTCCATGTCCAGTTCCGTAATTCCCAAGGATGCCTTGATTTTTAAGCGATGACCCTTTCGCTTCACGGTAAATACGTGTCTAGCCACACGTTTTCTGAGACGTTCAGCCAGAGTCATTCCATTCTGGCAGTTGGTGTGAGGTATCAGGATGACAAAATTTTCACCACCATACCTGTATATATTATCAACCTCTCTCGCTGTATTTCGTAGGATATCAGCTAATTTCTGTAACACATTATTTCCAATCTGGTATCCATAGTAGTCGT
>CAZPBZ010000072.1:0-6547 GCA_964584765.1 uncultured Thermodesulfobacteriaceae bacterium | reverse complement strand
CACCAGGTCATGGGCGGAGAGTGCTGCTCCTGCTGTCTCCAGATGAGTGGCAGGAACACAGGAAGATGCCATCACGAAAACCGTTAGGGGCAGCTTTTCGCTGGCATCAAGCATATAATGAATACCTTTGAGCCCTAAAACATTTGCGATTTCGTGAGGATCACAGACAACGGCAGTCGTGCCCCTGGGAACCACGGCTCGGGCGAACTGATAAGGTGAGAGCATTGTGCTCTCAATATGAATGTGGCCATCAATAAAGCCCGGGCAGACATATTGACCGGAAAGATCTACGACCTTAACTGCTTCGTACCCCTCACCGACACCTATGATGATTCCTTCAGCTATGGCCACGTCGGCCTGTAGTATTTCGTCGGTGAAGACATTGACCACCTTGCAGTTCTTGAGCAACAGGTCTGCTGTTTCCTCGCCTCGTGCAAAACGGATAATCTTATCTAAAGTCGGATTCATAGTCATTGCTGAGCCAGCCTGCAACGGCAACCCATTCATACCCCGAACCTCAAAGTTCCGGCATACGGGAATTTGCCAGGAGCAAATTCACGACGTGTGGTTCTTCACCGATGGTAATGGCCAAACGGAGCTGTTGCGCAGATGTGGCCTCTTTGCGTCCTGGGAAGAAGAGAAATCCATAGGCCAGTTGTCCTGATTCGACAGGCCGGTTACTCAGCGTCCTTTGTGCCAGATCGGTCCTGATTTTTTCCGGGGCAGTAGCATAGGCTGCTGTCCCACCTGCCAACGCCCCGACTGTACCTCCAAGGACAGCGCCTTTGCCCACGCTTTCACCGACATCCTGTCCTGAAATGATGCCTATGGCAAAACCTGCCAGGGCACCTGCAGCCCCGAGTAAAACAGCGGGTTTTACAGTGCCTTTTGCTGTTTCGCCCATTTCTACATGGCCCTTCACCCGTTGATAGGCTTCCTCTGCTGAAAGAAGAGGCCAGGCCTGCCCGTTTTGATCAATCAGGAATGTCTGCCCGGAATTTATACTCACCTTCTGTGTACCCTGATTATCAATGACTAATTGGACCGGCAGAAGTCCTGATCCTCGCACGTCAAAGCCAAACCGATCCTCTGCGGTCTTTGCATCCAGGAACGCAACGGCCAGCATTTCGACACCATTCACCGTCAGATGTTCAGGTTGAGTCCCAGGCAGGGGGACAGGGGAAACACGATGTCCGTAACTTGCGCAACCGGCAAATACAAGCAGGCTAAGCAAAAGCACGATGGTTGCACGATACGCGTTTCGAGATCGATGTCGGATGGATTCTCTCTCCAATAGGGAATTCCGGCATAAAGAATGTGTCGTGTTCTGCAGAAAAGAGTCTTGCATTTTGTATCCTCCAAAATTTATTTATTTTAAAATTTTCAAGGTACTGCCTATTTTACTAAACAAAAGTAAAAAAATGCATAACTATATTTTGATGATCTTGTAAAAAGTCGGATGCCGAATTTTTAATGCTTATAACCACCTTATATTACTGAGAGCGGTTTTTTATTTTTGCGTGTTTTGTGCCTTTTTGCGGCCATATCATATCTTGCTTTTGCGTTTATGATATAATTCTACATGCTCACAAATACATTTTCTCATATTCCCGGCATAGGCTTGATAACAGAAAAACGCCTCTGGGAATCCGGCATACGTTCCTGGGATGATTTTGTTGAACCCTATCCAAATACGTTATCGTCCGGAAAGATAGCATTAATCAAAAATCACATAGATTTGTCCCAAAAGCATCTGGCTCATCAGCCGGAATACTTTGCCGGCTTACTGGCCCCGGATCAACATTGGCGGCTATTTCCGCATTTTCGTAATTCCACTGCATTTTTGGATATAGAGACTACCGGACTGGATAAATGGGGAGGCTCCATCACAACCATTGCATTGTATGACGGCAGGTCCATTTTTCATTATGTCCAGGGTGACAACCTCGAGGCATTCAAAGAAAATATACAGAATTACCAAGTCATTGTGACTTATAATGGGAAATGTTTTGATATCCCGTTTATTGAAAGCTATCTGGGAATTAAAATCGAGCAGGTTCATATTGATCTGCGATATGTCTTGAAAAGACTCGGATACTCAGGGGGGTTGAAGGGATGTGAGAGACAGTTGGGATTACACAGAGGGGAACTTGATGGTGTTGACGGTTATTTCGCCGTTCTGCTCTGGGAAGAGTTCAAAAGAACCAACAGCCGGAATGCCCTGGAAACGTTACTTGCCTATAATATTATGGATACAGTCAATCTGGAATCCCTGATGGTCCTTGCCTACAATTTGAATTTACAGAAAACGCCGTTTTCTCAAAGTCACCGCTTACCTGTTCCGGAAGCTCCGGACATACCATTCAGGGCAGATCCCCGGATAATCAACAAGATCAAAGGGGAATGGGGACCCCCTGTTTCATTCCCTTGAATTCTGTTGAGTGGTTGGTTCTATCCTGCCAGATTGTGATATATGCAGAGATTAATTGCGCCAGGAAGCCACTTTCTATGATATTTGAAATGTAATCGGGAAAGGGAGGCCATGACCTATGAAAATCAAAATCGAAAAGCCCGGCATGACAAAGCTGGATGAACTTGGTGTCTGGGATTGGCCTATCTGGGAATGCGAGCCATCAACATTTGATTGGCATTATGACCGAAAAGAGACATGTTACATTCTGGAAGGAGAGATCAAGGTCAAGACCGGTGACGGAGAGGTTTCCATAGGTCCTGGGGACTTTGTGATTTTTCCAAAAGGCCTTGACTGTATCTGGACAGTTATAAAACCCGTACGCAAGCATTACTCTTTCTCGTGATGGTCACAAAAAATATCAATGTCTCCATCAGATCTGTTTTATACTGTTTGCAGGAAGCGCATTTCGATTTTGTTGACACGACTCAATATGGCTTTTAGCCTATGTGACCTTTACGTTCGGCTCAACAGTGAAAAGCATGGGAATGCTGGCAGATGCTATCCTTGTGGTCCATTTCCTTTTTATTGCCTTCGTCCTCGGGGGCCAGGGATGCATCATAGCGGGAGCGTTTCGACGCTGGACGTGGATACGCCAGTGCGGGTTCCGCTTAGCTCACCTTGTCGCTATTGCAGTCATAGTAGTGCAATCATGGGTAGGCATGATGTGTCCCCTCACCCTTTGGGAGAGCACCTGTCGCAGGACTGCGGGAGAGACCACATACACCGGCACATTTGTCAGGTACTGGGTGAGCAAGCTCGTCTATTTCGACGCCCCACAGCGGGTGTTCACAACCGCGTATACACTGTTCGGCTTGATCGTGTTGGCGAGTTGGTTCATCGTGAAACCTGATGGGGGGGCACTTCCCTTATTTCAAAAGTGATCCGGGGGACATCGCAGTAAGGGTTACATTTTTCACCTTCTCGCCTTGGCCTGAATTTCAGCGTGAGACGGAACGATTGATCAATATCCCATGGCTTTGCCCGAAATCTGCTATCTTTTGTGGTTTGAACTTGCCACGCAGATAGAGCTTCCTGAATTCTTCCTTGTCCAGCAAAAAGAGAATGTAACTGATATGCCCGGAATATCCGCTGGAGTCAAGCTGTTGAATCTTTTTCACTGTCTGCTTAGCCAAGTTTAATGCCTGGCGGTGAACGGTAGGCGACGCGCCATCGCACTTTTTGACTGAATAAAGCCACCTGCAGCTAAAGGGACGGATATCATAAATTATGCAAGTCTTATCCGACTCGAGAAAGGCGCATCGAGAAAGCACTCCGTTTTCTCTCCGCATCTTGTTTTGAGGCAGCCTGGCCTTTATTTCCGATTTTAGTGGCTCTTCAAACGTGGCCACCCGGTCATGGATGATAATGCCTTCAAGAGTTGTAATATCAATATTACCAACGTCTATACAACAGTTAGCACAGCCCTTTACACATGCCGCTATTTTTTTAAATTCGGCCACGTCTTCTTCATACTGGTTATATAGCTCCTTTATTTTTTTCCTCTTCTCTATTTTCATCTTTTATCCGCACATATATCGTAGGCGTTCACAGGTTCAGGGTTACCTTTCTTTCGTCGGCGTTTCCGGCACCTCCTGGTAGCGGCGTTGGGATTCCCCCTGTTTTTTATGTTTCTTTTTATGTTTTTTTATTGACACCAGAAGAAATGTCCCGTATCGTATATTCGATAGAATGATAGCTGTAATTACCTATAGCGTCGATCTATAAGGCTATCAAGTGGCATGTCTGTAAATGAAGAGGCTACAAATAGCGCCTCTTTTTTTATGGGTAAGCCCTTGAGGAAACATGACACTCTGTATGGATCAGAAATTAGCTGCATGGCGGATCCTTTCCGTTCGGGCGTTTCGAACCCATGGCAAGTGCAACACATGGGTTGGAAGAGCCCATAGTTTTAAGGAAAGGAGGTAAAGATCATGGCGAAAGGAACTGTGAAATGGTTCAACGATCAAAAAGGCTTCGGTTTCATCTCTCAAGAGAATGGGCCTGATGTCTTCGTCCACTTCAGCGCCATCGAAGGCGCCGGATTCAAATCCCTGGAAGAAGGACAGACAGTAGAGTTTGATGTGGTTGAGGGTCCCAAGGGCCCCCAAGCAGCCAACGTGCACGCATAGTGCCGATGGATCTTGGAAATTAGCGCCAAAAAGCGGGCTTGCTTTCGAGAGCCCGCTTTTTTCATTTTATTTTTCCAACCGATTTTATCTTTAATGGCCTTTAATCTCGAGCAACTTCTAAAACAAAAAGTTTGTTTCATCCAGAACGATTGTTAAAAAAGAATTGTAGTTGCTCCTATAGGAATGTATTTATGAAACTTTATATTGGGAATTTGCCCTTTAATACTACAGAAGCAGAAGTTCGCGAAATGCTTGAGCAGTATGGGACTCTTGAGTCCTTCAACTGGATTACTGATCGCGATACAGGGAGACCGCGTGGTTTTTGCTTCGCCGAAATGGTTAATGCCGATGCCGATGCCGCTATAAAAGCTCTTAACGGCAAGGACCTCGGTGGACGCAATTTAAAGGTAAACGAGGCAAGGGCACGAAATGACCGCCGCAAGAAGCACTCCTGGTAAAAGAAAAATCTGAAAATATCCTATAGCAAAAACCAAAGAAGACTATAAAGGTTTCTTGCCCCAATATGTAGCCAGAAAACAAAACAAATCTGTCTAAGGGGTGGGGTTTGATAGATGCTTATGATTCCGCTAATAGGAGGACCAAATGCACATTATAGCCTTTGGAGACATTCACATGGAATACGCAGGAATTGAGAATATTACTGGGCTTTCAAAGGCAGACATGGTTATAATTACAGGGGATTTTACCAATTTTGGAGGGAAAGAAGACGCCTCAACCATACTGGATGTCATCCGGCGCATTAATCCCAAAATATATGCTGTCCTAGGTAATATGGATAAGGCATCAGTCGGAAACTATCTGGATGAGCTTGGCATCAATATCCATGGCAAAGGATTTGTCCTAGGGGACTTGGGGATCTTCGGTGTAGGAGGATCTAATTCCACTCCCTTCAACACACCAACCGAGTTCTCTGAAGAAGAACTCGGGGACATTGTCAACAAGGCATACCAATATGTGATCCAGGCACCGATCAAGGTCCTGATATCCCACACTCCTCCCTTCAACACTGCTGCCGATATGATTGGCGGCGGGATCCACGTCGGCAGCACAGCCATAAGGAAATTCATTGAAGAAAAACAGCCTGACTTTTGCTTCACAGGCCACATACACGAATCCAGAGGGGAAGATCGGATAGAACGCACCCTGATACTCAATCCAGGGATGCTGAGAGATCCGGGCTGGATAGAGTTCAACAGTCAGGATGATGGGAGTTTTATCGCTCGTCTTAATTAGTTGTTAATTAGTTGCCATCCGAAAATATCCCTTTTCAGCTACTTCACCTCCTCAAAGTCAGCATCCACCACGTCGTCATCTCCTCCGCCTTTGCCACCTTTTTCACCTCTGCCGGATGTATCTGCAGCTCCGCCTGCCCGAGCACCGGCAGCCTGCTGATACATCATTTCAGCCAGCTTGTGAGAAGCCTGCATAAGCTCATCCTGGGCCTTTTTAATCGCCTCCAGGTCCGTACCTTCCATGGCCTTTCTGAGATCTTTGATTTTATCATTGATCTGGTCTTTGGTAGCAGTATCTACTTTGTCTCCAAGTTCCTGCAGGCTCTTTTCAGTGCTGTAAATCAAGGTGTCGGCCTGATTCCGGACCTCAGCCGCCTCTCTTTGCTTTTTATCTTCCTCAGCGTGGAGTTCCGCATCCTTGGTCATTTTCTGAATCTCCTCCTCACTGAGACCACTGGATGCCTGGATCCTGATGGACTGCTCCTTGCCGGTTGCCATGTCCTTTGCTGACACATTAAGGATACCATTGGCATCTATATCAAAAGTAACCTCTACCTGAGGCACTCCACGGGGAGCCGGCGGGATTCCAACCAGCTCGAACCGTCCGATGGTCTTATTGCCGAATGTCATCTCACGCTCGCCCTGAAGCACGTGAATGGTTACGGCATTCTGGTTATCAGCGGCAGTTGTAA
>CAZPBZ010000071.1:0-6576 GCA_964584765.1 uncultured Thermodesulfobacteriaceae bacterium | reverse complement strand
GAACCTCTGTACCAATGCCTATCATGCTATGCGCGAAAAAGGCGGGATATTGGAAGTGACTCTGACAGAGGTAAATATTGATTCTCCTGATTTACCCCCCGATCTGGATCTGAACCCGGGACTATACCTGAGACTCGCCATAAGCGATACGGGCCATGGCATGGACCGCGCAGTCGTGGAACGGATCTTTGACCCTTATTTCACCACCAAGGGCCCGGGTGAGGGTACAGGCCTGGGTCTTTCCGTGGTACACGGGATTATCAGGAACCATGATGGATATATCAATGTTTATAGTGAGCTTGGTGAGGGGACTATATTTTATATCTATCTACCCCGAATCAACGTCGATGCGAAGGTACCTGAAGCCATATCCACCGAGCCGGCTCCAAAAGGTAAAGAATATATCCTGTTCGTGGATGACGAAAAGCAGGTCGTTAATGTGGTGCAACAGATTTTAGAGCGACTCGGCTACCGTGTTGCAGCGCGGACAAGCAGCGTTGAGGCACTGGAGGCATTCCAGGCGCAACCGGAGAAGTTCGATCTGGTGATAACCGACCTGACCATGCCGAATATGATAGGCACAGAGTTGGCTAAGAGGCTCATTGACATCAGGTCAGATATCCCGATTATCCTTTGTACTGGATTCAGCGAGGCGATTTCAAAAAAGAAGGCCGAGGCGATTGGCATTCGGGAGTATATCATGAAGCCTATTACGATACATAGCCTCGCCATGACCATCCGGAAAGTGCTGGATAAAGACAAAGGTTGAAAAAGAATGGCCTTTTGCAAAAGGCTCATACGTCTGTCAGATCGCTCATGCAAATACAGGGCACGGTTCCAGGCCAGCAATAGAGTTCACTCGGGCAGGTTTCATGTAGGTAATCCTGCTCTTTTTGAAAGACATGATTCCATTGAATTTATGAACAAAATAGGTTTCGTCTATCAATATTCCCACAAAAAATGCAACAGAAGCCCAAAATCCAATATAAACAATATCAGCCTGGAAAGAAATGCAGTTGATCCATAAGAAGATATTGGGTGTAGAATGTGTTATATAAATGTCGGTAGCCTGTGGGGCATCTTTTTTACTAAATTTACTGGCAGAGTAGGCAAAAATTTTAATTAATAAAAACATTGAACACACTGTTATCCCTTGCGTAAGAAAAAGAGTTGAATTTTCTAAGTTCCCTAATATTAGTTCAAATATGTTGGTTGGAGTAAAACGATATATGCTTAAAAAAGATACCAGAATAACTGAAAGTATGCCGAGCCATTTCCAGTGTTCGGCAAATTTACTACTTTCAACCGGCTTCCTTATCCGGATAGATTGAGCTATGCATGTAGGCACAATCATGGAAATAATCATAACAGCAAGAAAAGGCATAAATAAAGCATAGAATGAAATGTTACCAAAACACAAGAGCCCAGCTATAACTAAAGGAGACAAGAGAGAGAGCAAAAACGTTTTTTCAATAGCTAAGTATAAGCTCCCACCCCAAAGCAGAGAGAGTATAGGCGCTGTAAATGCCGGCGGCATGAGAAAAAGCATTACTAAATTTGATGCTACATTATCTTTCATTAAAAGAAACAAACTTCCGGCTAAGGCAAACTTTAAGCACCAAAGAACTAAGAATCGCCTTTTCAAACTAAAAGAGTTCATTATAGTACTTGTGTTTAATCCAAGTGTAATGAAGAAAGTGCTAACGCCAAGAAGTATGCTTGTTATTATCAAAAAAACAAAACTATTTAATGGAAGGCCAAAGGCAACTTTTGCTAAAATGCCAAAAAAGGCGGCTGCAATGATTATCCAGGAAGAATGATAAGTAAGACGATCAGAAATCTCTTTTAAGAGCTTTGATTCAGACTTTATATAACTCACTAAATCCTTTTCACTCATTGGCTTGGCATTTGGAAGTCGAAAATCAAAGTAATCATCCACCTTAAGCTCAGCTAAAATCAAGGCAAACATCTCAATAATATACTTATGGCACACAACCAGAATCGATTTCCCTGATTTAACTTTCGGGAGTAATACATTGTAATAATATCGGTGAACTCTGTTATACATATTCTTAAAGGTCTCTCCAGAGTCTGGGAATTCAAGTGGAGAATGGAGCTTTCTCTCGTAGCCCCTGTAACTGAAGGATTTCTTGAGTAAATTTTTATTCATTTTTGCAAATATACCAAAGTCTCTTTCCCTTACTTCCAGAGATTCGATAAACGGGATGTTTTCCTGTCCTGATTCTTTTAATGCAATTAAGGCCGTTATTTTGGTTCGAGTAAGATCAGAAGTATGAACTTCGTCAAATTTAAGTCCCTTTTTCAAAATCATTCGTCCTGCTTCTTTTGCTTGCCTCTTCCCAAGATCAGAGAGCGGGACATCAATAACTCCAGCAAGGTAGTTTTGCTCATTTGCAAGGGTCTCTCCATGTCTTATGAAATATATTGAGCCTTTCATTGCACTACATCCTTTTTAATTTTTTTCAATATTTGGGGAAGGTTGGGGACTGGAACTTAAAGAAGCAATCTGTGTGCCAGCTCTTGCATCACGGAATACGCATATATAGGACGTTTAACATACCGTAATATCAAGTAATTAAACTATTTCAACAAAAGGTAGTTTAAAATATTATCTGTGTGAATTCTGACAAGGTGGAAAAAAGAATGCTAAAGTGGAAAAAAAATGCTCTTGCTTAAAAAATTTTAATAGCAAAAAATTTAACCCGGATAAACCGAAACAGTGCCTTTTAACATCGCAGAAAGCGATTGGAGCACTGTTATGACATTCTTCAATTCGGAATCCCTCAATTCCTCAATCCTTCAATTGTAACTATAAGGAACAAATTGACAGTCCCCTGAGGCCTGATTAGGCTCCTGATCATGAGTTCTGTTATCCTCGAACAGCCGTGGAATTTTGCCTCCCTGAATACGTTGGCAATTGAGGAACTTGCCAGTAAGTCAGGGATCCCGGACATTATTGCCAAGTTTCTGTATCAGCGTGGAATAAGTACGCCTGAGGCCGTTGCTCAACATCTCAGCCCTGGGTTGAAATCCCTCAGCGATCCCTGGAAGATGATGGACATGGACAGGGCTGTTGACCGGCTGGTCAAGGCAGTAGCTCAGAGGGAACAGGTGGCCGTATTTGGTGATTACGATGTCGACGGTGTAACCTCTTCAGCCTTAATCTTTGGATTTCTTGAGGGGCTTGGACTGAAGGTGACAGTCTATATCCCCCACAGGGAGAACGAGGGCTATGGACTTAATGCAGAAGGGTTAAGGAATCTTGCATCCAGAGGCTGCAAGCTTCTGATTACAGTTGATTGCGGCATATCGGATAGTGAAGCAGTCGCCCTGGCAGGGGAGCTTGGGATGGATGTCATTATCACCGACCACCACGAACCCCCTGATTCCCTTCCCGGGGCCCTGGCAGTGCTGAATCCCAAGCGTTCTGATTGCGCCTTTGCTTTCAAAGAACTTGCCGGCGTAGGTGTGGCCTTTAATCTTGTCATGGCATTAAGACATCGTCTTCGTGAGCTTGGACACTGGGAAGGTGGTAAAGAGCCCAATCTCAAAGAATATTTAGATTTTGTAGCCATGGGGACTGTGGCGGATGTGGTACCGCTTTTGGGGGACAATCGCATACTGGTCCGGGCGGGACTTGATGTGCTTGGTAGATCAGACAGGCCGGGGATCAAGGCATTGAAGGCAGTATGTTCCCTGAATTCCGGTATTACCTCCACGGATATTGCCTTCCGTATCGCTCCACGAATAAATGCCGCCGGGCGGATGGCTCATGCGTATAAAGCTTTCAGATTGCTCGTTACAGACGATGAGTCAGAGGCGAAGCATCTTGCCGACGAATTACATCTGCTCAATCAGGAGCGCCAGGCGGAAGAAAAGCATATATTAAATGAAGCATTAGATAAAATCCAATCTCTTGAAAAGCAGTCCGCCTATGTCTTGTCGAGCCCTAAATGGAAAAGAGGCATTATAGGTATAGTTGCATCCAGACTGGTAGAACAATTCCGCAGACCTGTGATTCTCCTTGCGCTGGACGGAGATGAGGCCTATGGTTCGGGCCGCAGTCCTGAAGGAATCAATCTCTACGAGTCTCTTTGTGCCTGTTCCGGCCACCTTAGTTCCTTTGGCGGACACAGGGCTGCTGCCGGGATGAGGCTGCCCTTTGATTCAGTAGAAGGATTCTGCACGGACTTTCAAAAAGTCGTGGCCTCGATTCTGGAGCAGAACGACATCTGTCCCAGGCTTATGGTTGATTGCACAGCCTGTATTGAGGAACTCATTGATCCGGGTTTTTCCCGGTTCTATGAGCATCTGGAGCCCTTTGGTGCTGGCTATCCGGCCCCTGTGTTTGCAGTTCGGGATTTCTCGGTCCGCAGGTCAACAGTTGTTGGAAATGGCCACTTGAAACTTTCTCTCACATCCCGGACCGGTTTGCAAAATGAGTACATGAGAGGAAAAGTGGATCTGGTGGGATGGGGACACGGAGATAAGGTAGGTCTTCCCTGGGAAGAGCTTGAGCTTGCCTGCATGCCTTGTATTAATGTATGGCAAGGGCGAAAGCAACTCGAGCTAAGACTGAAAGATATCCGGTACAGATAGCTCATGCGACTTAATTCTCTGACACTTTTCGGCTTCAAATCCTTTCCTGCGCGCACAAAACTGTCATTTACCCAGGGTGTTATCGGCATTGTCGGGCCCAATGGGTGCGGCAAGTCCAACATTGTTGACGCCATCAGGTGGGTGTTGGGGGAGCAGAGTCCCAGCATGCTCAGGGCCAAGAGAATGGACGACGTACTTTACAACGGAAATAATGACAGGCAAACAGACCTGGCTGAGGTCCGTTTGGTAGTGGAAAGCGGAGGTTCTTTTGTCCCACCGGGGTATGAAAATACCCCTGAGATTGAAATAATGCGTCGTATCCATAGATCAGGGGACACTGAATACCGTATTAACGGCAAGAGTTGCAGGCTGAAGGACATCCACTATCTCTTTATGGATACGGGGGCTGGTGCCAAGGCATACTCCATTTTTGATCAAAGTCAGGTTAGTGCTTTTGTGGACATGGTACCGGGAGATCGTCGTCTCTTGATTGAGGAGGTGGCGGGTATCTCCAGGTTCAGGGCCAAGCGTAGCGAGGCCGAGCGCCGCATGGCTCAGACAAAACAAAACCTTGAGAGGCTGGAAGACCTCTTGGTCGAGGTGGAACGTCAACGCAAATTTCTCTCTGGACAGGCAAAAAAAACAGAGCGCTACCTGAAGCTGCGGAGGGAGCAGGACCAACTGGATCAGGCACTTCTTGCCCATGTGTGGTTTGCTGAGTTGGGACGAAGGACAGATCTGAAAAAAGAGAGAGATTGTCTCTCTGCCGACCTGTCCGGTGTACAGGCAGAGCTTTCTAAAAATGTCGCCGACCGGGAAAGGCTCGAGCTGGAAGTCCTCGAGGCGGAAGAGGCCTTAGCTGCGATTCGTAAGGGCCTGACTGATGCGGAAGACAGCCTTCAGGAGCTCAGGGAAAAGGCCTCGCAGCATGAAAAGTTCTTAATTAAGGAAGAAAACAGGCTGCAATCTGCCGAAAAGACCTTGTTGGAGCTTGAGGGAAAAGGGGCATTGATAGAACACAGCCGTGAAGGACTTCAGAAAGATATCAAGGCCCTCAAGACAGAGGAGTCATCATACCTGATTGAGATATCCGACCGGGAAAAATGGATAGAGGAATCAGAGGCAGCCAGGGATCAGGTGAGGAAGTCTCTTGAGGCAGTGAAGGTGCAGCTCGTAGATGCGGCAGCCAGGCACGCGAGGCTGGACAGTAAGCGCAATGGCTTGAGAGACCGGGAGGATAGACTCAGGCGCCGTCTGGACCAGAGGCGGAATGAACTGCAGGGTATATCAGAGCATGTAAAGGGTCTGAAAGGTGATCTGAGAGGGCATGAGAAGAAGGTAGAGGAAACCCGGACTGAATTGGATTCCTTGTCTCATGATGAAAAGGGACTTGAAGGTGTTGTTTCTAATCTGAGAAGCCATCTTTCAGCCACTGTGAAAAAAAGGCATGGAGCAGACTCGGAACTGGCATCATGCAGAGCCAGGCTTAATGCACTGAAGACTATTAATGCCTCGGGTGAGGGCTTCAGCAGGGCCACTAACAAGTTGCTCAGCTCCGATGTTCCCACATTGGGGGTACTTGCTGATTTCCTGGAAGTGGAGCCGGGCTGGGAACATTTGGTGGAGATAGCCCTTGGACACGGAATTCAGGCTTTGGTAGTCCCTGACATGGAGGCATGTGATAGGGCCATATCCTTTCTTAAGGACCAGTTGGCGGGAAGAGCAAGTCTGATTATACCCGGCAAGGACCGCTGTAAGGTGGAAGAAAAAAAGGATGGCACCCTTCTTGAGTTCGCCAGTGCCGGACATCCTGTTGACAAGGTCGTGGCCGATATCCTGATCCATTGGAAGGTGGCGCCGGATTTGAAGACCGCTTTTAATGTACGCAATACTGACAAGAAAGCCCTTTTTTACATCACCAAGGATGGTGAGATCCTCACTCCATGGGGTGAACTG
>CAZPBZ010000070.1:2818-6660 GCA_964584765.1 uncultured Thermodesulfobacteriaceae bacterium | reverse complement strand
TGGATCCGTGCATGTCCCGGGTCCCCTCAATGATGAGCCCGTCCTCCAGTTCTTTCACTGATGTCCCTGTCTTGGAGAGTTCCTGTGCCACTGCCTTTAGCCTGTCTGTTTCTTTTATTCTCAGGTGGGCTACATTCTTGATGACGGTTGTACCCTGGGCAAAGGCAGCAACTACTGCAAGGGTCGGGACTACATCAGGCCATCGTCCCATGTCTACTTCTATGGCCTTAAGCATACCACGAGAAGGCCCCTGGACTGTAATTCCCCCTGAATCTTTTTTTACAGAACAACCCATGCTGAATAGAATGTCAGCAAAAGCCGCATCGCCCTGAAGGGCGTCTGGTGGTATGTTTTCCACTGTGATTTTACCCCCTGTGACTGCTGCGGCTGCCCAGAAATAGGAGGCACTTGATGCATCTCCCTCAATTTGATATTTTTTTGCCTTATAAGTCATATGAGGCACAAGGAAAGAGCCACCTTTCTCCTGTACCTTTACTCCGAAGGCGGCCATAACGGCCAGGGTGAGATCTACATAAGGCCTGGATACCAGGGGGCCGTCCAGGGTGATCTTGGCCGGATTCCTGGCAACTGGAGCTACGAGCAGCAGAGAGGAAAGGTACTGACTGCTCTTTGAGGCAGAAAGCAGGGTTTTTCTGCCTTCAAGTCCATGAGCCTTGATTTCTACCGGAGGGCAACCGGTGTTCTCAACACTCCTTGCCTCAGCTCCCCAGGCCTTTAGCGCCTCGAGCAGAGGCCCTATGGGTCTTTCGGCCATTCGTTCGGTACCTGTGAGCCTGTAAGTGCCTTGACCGAGGGCTACGAGAGAGGTGAGAAAACGTATCCCAGTACCATTGTTGCCAAGATAGAGGTCCTGGTTGACAGGCAAAATCCTTCCGCCTTGGCCCTCAACTGTCCAGTCAGTTCCTTTATCCTTTATGGAAATTCCCAAACAGGACAGGGCGTTTCTGAGAAATCTGGTATCTTCGCTGTCTAAAGGGCCTTTCAGCTCGCTCTTTCCTTCAGCTAAAGAGGCGACTACCAGGGCCCGCTGGGTGATGCTTTTCGATCCGGGCACCCTTATCTTGGCCATTATTCCGGACCCGGGTTGACGGATTTCCATGACCTTGTCTTTTGAAGAGAGAATCATGTAAATACTCAGATGTTTAGGCTATAGGTTGAAGGTTGAAGGCTGAAGACCGAACCTTTTCAGTTCTATGTCTGCCCGGCCTCAATCCCGGCCCTTACCCAATTAAGAAGGCTGCCCGAGGCCAGTATCATGCGATCTCTTTCAGACAGTTCCAGGCGGGCCTGTATTGTTTTGTCCTTACCGATTTCTACTGACACCGTGTCTGAGCCTCCCAGCAGCGCAGTCCTTAGGCCTGGAATATTAACAGTGTCTCCCTGCTCAATCCGATCATAGTCATCCGGATCTATAAAGGTAAGTGGCAGGATACCGAAATTTATAAGATTTGCCTTATGTATTCTGGCAAAGCTCTTTACCAGTTTGGCACGTACTCCAAGGTACCTTGGCGCCAGGGCCGCATGCTCCCTGGAGGAGCCTTGGCCGTAATTCTCCCCTCCGATTATGATCACATTACCTGCCTCCTTGGCCCTTGAGGAAAACTCCGGATCAATAGCGGAAAAGACATGCTCACTGATAGCAGGCACGTTGCTCCTGAGTGGTAATATCTTGCTCCCGGCAGGCATTATATGGTCCGTGGTTATGTTGTCTTCCACTTTGAGGAGTACTTCGGCCTTCAAGTCTTCCGGCAGAGGCTCAAACTCCGGAAGAGGTTTTATGTTGGGGCCGCGCAGTACTGATACGTTCGAGCCGTCCTCAGGCGGAGGGATTATCCCATTGTCATTAATAAGGTACGTCTCAGGAAGAGATACTTCAGGGGCTTGCCCAAGATCTCTCGGATCTGTAATTACTCCTTTTATTGCGGATGCAACCGCGGTTTCAGGGCTGCACAGATATACCCGGTCATCCTTTGTGCCGCTTCTTCCAGGGAAGTTGCGGGTAAAGGTCCTCAAAGAGATGGTTCCTGTGGCCGGGGCCTGTCCCATCCCAATGCATCCCAGGCAGCCGCACTGGTGTATTCTGGCCCCGGCGTGGATCAATGTGCGCAAAGCCCCGGCCATATCGGCGTTTTCCAATACCTGCCGGCTCCCCGGATTTATCTCAAAGCTTACAAATGGGTGTATTTCTCTGGATTCAAGGGACTTGGCAGCAACTACTATGTCCCTGAATGATGAGTTGGCACAGGAGCCTATGATGACCTGGGATACCGGCTGTCCTGCCACCTCTCGCACAGGTACCACGTTGTCCGGGGAGGATGGACAGGCTATCATTGGCTCAATAGAAGAGAGATCCATATTGATTATTTCATGATATATGGCATCCGGGTCTGCTTTAAGGATTTGCCATACCTCTTCTCTTTTCTGGCTGATAAGAAAGCTCCTTGTCGCCTCATCAGAAGGAAAGACCGTACCTGTAGCCCCCAGCTCAGTTCCAAGGTTTGCTATAGTAGCCCTGTCAGTTACAGATAGAGTGGCAACACCGGGTCCAAAGTATTCAATAACCTTTCCCACACCGCCCTTTACTGTCATCAGACGGAGTAATTCCAGGATGACGTCTCTTGCCGAGACCCACTTGCCGAGCTTTCCTGTGAGACAGACACCTGTGACATATGGCATTCTCAAGTAGAAAGGCTGCCCGGCCATGGCCATGGCCACATCAAGACCACCCGCACCTATGGCGAGCATCCCGCATCCACCGGCTGTCGGAGTATGACTGTCTGATCCCAGCAGTGTCTTGCCGGGGACAGCACACCGCTCAAGATGTATCTGATGGCATATGCCGTTTCCCGGACTGGAAAAATGGATGCCGTAGCGGCCGGCAATAGACTGGAGGAACCTGTGATCATCAGCATTCCGGAAGTCGGATTGCAGCAAATTGTGGTCTACGTAACTTATTGCCAGTTCTGTCTTGACCTTAGGTATGCCTATGGCCTCGAATTCCAGGTAGGCCATGGTGCCCGTGGCGTCTTGAGTAAGAGTCTGGTCAATGCGGATGGCAATCTGGCTCCCTGGAGTCATTTCACCTTCCACCAGGTGCGCATCTATGATTTTTTCTGTTGCTGTTAAGCCCATTAGTCGCTCCGGATGTCTTGAAAAGTATTTATGCGGGTATTATAGGAGCTATGGAGAATAGCAGCAAGCTTGACATTGGGTCAACAACTGCTAAAAGTTAAATGCAAAGAAATTGTAATAACTGTAGATGAGGCACTTTGATCGAGTCAAGATTTAGGAATAACCAAAAGGAGGATGTCTCGATGATAGAAGTTAAAAAGATTCTGTATCCTGTAGATTTTTTTGAAAGCTCTGATAAGGTTTTGCCTTATGTGAAGCTTATGGCAGAAAAGTTGGGAGCAAAGATAGAGCTTATACATGTGGTGAGAGGTCCAGCGGATTTTGTTGGTTTTGAAATGGGCACTGCCTGGTATTCCAGCTTTGAAGGGGAGCTTTTGGAAGGTGGCCAGAAGGCCATGTACAGGTTCGTGGAAGAGAAATTTGCAGGTCTGGATGTTAAGACAACAATTGCTGTGGGCGATGTGGCGGAAGAAATAATAAAACACGCCGAGAAGAGTGGCACAGATATGATCATAATCGGGACCCATGGGAGAAAGGGGCTTGAGAAGATCATGTTTGGCAGCGTGGCAGCAGGCGTTGTCAAAGGAGCCCATTGCCCTGTTCTTACTGTCAATCCACATAAGGTGGGCAAATAAATGGTCCCGTGATTTTTACTTGATGGTCTTGTAAAAAGTCCTGACGAGCGATTT
>CAZPBZ010000070.1:0-2718 GCA_964584765.1 uncultured Thermodesulfobacteriaceae bacterium | reverse complement strand
AATGGTCCCGTGATTTTTACTTGATGGTCTTGTAAAAAGTCCTGACGAGCGATTTGATATACAGTAGCCACATCACTGCACCAGGCATTGCATGCAATTTTTATTTTACTGACTTTTTACAAGACCATCTCACTTAATGGGCCATAAGCTGCGTTTTTAAAAAATCGTTAAGGACTTCCTTGGCTGAAATTCCAACAGATTTCCCTACTGCCATTATCACCTCCCACATCAATGCGGATTTTGATGCCCTGGCCTCTTCCCTGGCCGCGAGCAAACTTTATCCCGGGGCTCAAATCGTGCTGCCCGGCTCCCAGGAGAGGGACCTGCGGGACTTTCTCCTGCAGTCGAGCAGTTACTTCATAAACGTAAAACGTTTAAAAGACATAGATCTTGACAAGGTCAAGCTTCTGGTAGTTGTAGACACCAGGCAGAAAAGCCGTATTGGTTCTTTGGCTTCGCTTCTGGAAAGGCCTGATGTTGAAGTCCATGTATTCGATCATCATCCCCCTTCTATCGGGGACATAAAAGCCGCTAAGACCTTTTTCAGGCCAGTGGGCGCAAACACGACCTTGATGATCCGACTCCTGAGAGAAAAAGGAGTGGATATAAATCCAGACGAGGCAACCTTTCTGGCCGTGGGCATATATGAGGACACAGGCTCTTTTACTTTCAGCTCCACCACTTGCGAGGATCTGGAGGCGGCTGCCTGGCTGCTTGAGAAAGGGGCTGACCTCAAGGCAATCTCCGAACTCCTCGAACACAGGTTCACCCCCGAACATGTAGAGCTCTTGAACGATCTCTTGAACACCGCAGCCATTTATACTCTGGCAGGCATCCCTGTGACTTTGGCAAAGACATCATCGCCGGCTTATGTGGAAGACTTCGCTGTCCTGGCTCACGAACTAATGGATATGGAGAAGCTCCCCGTGATTTTTGCTATGGCACTCATGGCAGATCAAGTATTGATAGTGGGCCGCAGCCGGGATGAGAGAGTTGACGTAGGGAAGGTGCTGAAGGCAATCGGCGGAGGAGGCCACCCCATGGCTGCCTCTGCCACGATAAAGGGACTAACTCTGGCTGAGGCTGAAGAGCGCCTTGTCGCCGAACTTCACAGGCAGCTCGGAACCGAGCCTAAAGTGAAAGACATTATGTCGTATCCAGTGCTCTCGGTCCTGCCGGACACCACTCTTTCCCAGGTCAATGATAAATTAACGCGCTATGGCATCACTGTTTTACCTGTAGTACATGAAAAAAAAGTCCTGGGCCTCATTTCCCGCAGGACTGTGGAGAAGGCAATATACCATGGTCTTTCAGATCTTCCGGTACGTGAATATATGACTACGGATTTCGAGGTCATCTATCCAAAGGACACTCTTGCCAAAGTCCAGGAACTTATTGTCAACCGTCATCAGCGCTTTGTCCCTGTAGTGGATAAAGGACAGGTAGAAGGAGTAATCACCAGGACGGATCTCCTTCAGATATTGAGTGGAGATGCTGCAAGAAGACCTGAAGCTTTGCTTTCAGGAAAGGAACAGCGCAAGAATGTCCTCTCCTTGTTGAGGGAGAAGCTCCCTTCCCATATACTTGATCTATTGATGAATGCAGGGGAAGTGGCAGAGGGTGAGGGTTTTCATATCTGTGTCGCAGGTGGCTTTGTAAGAGACCTGTTGTTAAGAAAGCCCAATCTGGATATAGATCTGGTAGTTGAGGGAGATGGAATCGCCTTTGCCAGGGCCTTTGCTAAACGGTTCGGAGCAAGGGTTCGTGCCCACCGGAAGTTCGGAACAGCAGTTGTGATCTTCCCTGACGGCTTTAAAGTGGACGTTGCAACAGCCCGGTGGGAATACTACAAGTATCCTGCTGCCATGCCCACAATAGCACTTTCGTCCACCAAGTTAGATCTGTTCCGGCGGGATTTTACCATCAATACATTGGCTATTAAGCTAAATCCGAAGGAATTCGGGTTATTGATAGACTTCTTTGGAGGCCAGAGGGATCTCAAAGACCATATTATACAGGTCCTCCACAGCCTGAGTTTTGTTGAAGACCCGACAAGGGTCTTCCGGGCAGTCCGCTTTGAGCAACGATACGGTTTCAGAATAGGCAAACACACCTTGAGGTTGATCCAGAATGCCGTGCGTCTCGACATATTCTCAAGACTTTCCGGAAAGCGTTTACTTGCCGAACTCATACTGATATTGAAGGAGCCGGATCCGAGGTCTGCCATCAGAAGGCTGGCCGGTCTAGGCTTACTGAAAGTGATTCATCAAAGCATTCGATTAGGACCAAAGGAAGAAGGAGTCCTTACCAGGTCCTACGATGTCCTGGCTTGGTATGATCTGCTCTTTAGACCACAGAGGTCGAGAAGGTGGGTGGTTTATCTGCTGGCGCTTCTTGAAGGGATGAAATTTCAAGAAATTCAAGAAGTTGTAGACCGTCTGGGCCTTGTTGGCTCAAAAAGAAATATCTTTGTGGAAGGACGTAAAGTTGCAATAAAGGCCCTCGGTCTTCTTTCCAGGCGATCTTTTATGAAGGCCAGTGAGGTCTATTGGCTGCTGAAAGGCCTGGATATTAATCTCCTCCTCTATATCCTTTCAATTACTGAGAACGAGGACGCCCGGCAGGCTATATCCAGGTATATCACAGAACTACGTGATGCAAGCTCCTTGCTTACAGGAGATGATTTAAAGGATATGGGTCTTGAGCCAGGCCCTCTCT
>CAZPBZ010000069.1:0-6788 GCA_964584765.1 uncultured Thermodesulfobacteriaceae bacterium | reverse complement strand
GCAATATTCCATTCAACCAATGCAGCAATTTGCCTACACAAAAGGAAAAAACGCCACTGACAGCGCAATGATTATTGACGCAATGGACCTATTGTACACCGGCAGCTTTACCGGATTCTGTATAATATCGAGTGATAGTGATTTTACCAAGCTGGCGTCAAGAATTAGAGAGTCAGGATTATTGGTGTATGGTTTTGGTGAGCAAAAGACGCCTTCCGCCTTTGTTTCAGCTTGTGACAAATTCATTTACACAGAGGTCCTTCGTGCGAAGACTGATGAAAGTGAAGCGATTATCAAAAAATCCAGCAGCGAGTTAAAACAAGATACAAAACTGGTAAGCCTGTTACGTAATGCAGTGGAAGCGTCCTCTGATGAAAGTGGGTGGGCTCATCTTGCACCTGTCGGCAGTAATATTGCGAAACAATCACCTGAATTTGACCCGCGCAATTACGGGTATGGAAAGCTGGGCGAGTTGGTCTCTGCAACGAAGCTTTTTGATATAGAAGCAAGGCAAATAGGTGCCACCAAGTCAAAGACCCTTTATCTTCGTGATAAGCGGAAGAAATAGATTGAAACTTCTAACAATTTAATCAAGCGGACGAAAAAGACGCGCTGCTTATTAAGACGTTATCGAATTATACTATTAATGGAGGTACTTTTTTAAATCTCGATAGAAATTTTCGTGGGAGCCAAAGGCGTATAGATAAAGAGTGTTGAAGTCTACCTCATATGCAAGAAGTATCTGGTTATTCATGGATTTGAATTTGTAGATACGTATTCCTTGTAGATCTCCCACTTTCATATCGCCAATATCAGGATTTTCGAAAATCATTTTTACAGCATTATCAAGATCTTTGAGTTGATTTTTGTGTAGCCTCTTTTTCTGTTTGGCAAAAATCGGAGACTGGATGATCTCCTTGATATCAGTCATTATTCTTATCCAAATACATAAGGAGTTCCTTGACCTGCCTTAATTTGTTCTTTGCCAATCAGAACATCCTGAATAAAAGGCAATGGCAGATCTGGATTTTCTTCAATAATTTGTCCGATTTTAGCCCAGTATTCAATTTGACCAGCAATAGACCTTTTGAAAACTTTAGATTGGATCTTAGCTTTTTCAAAAAGCTCATTCGATATTTTTACTGCTGTAGGCATAATTCCTCCTTGATTGATCGGTGGATTTAGGTAGTAATTTACTATAAATAGTTTTATTTTGCAACTTACCTGGTTTTCAGCCCCAAGATGTAAGATGGTTGGATGCTCTCTTCCACTGTCCTTATTATCCTTTCCAGCACATCTCTGTCAGACTATCCAAAATCCGTTCACCTGAAAGACCATCCCAATATGGAGGTATTTTTCCTCTCTTGCCTCTTCCGGACAATATTTCCGTAACAGTGGATAGAATCCTGGCAGGATCTGTTCCCACCAGATAATTAGTACCCATGGTTATGGTTACCGGGCGTTCGGTATTTTCCCTGAGAGTTATACATGGCACACCCAAGGCTGTTGTTTCTTCCTGAATGCCTCCGGAATCAGTTAATACCATTGTGGCCGAATCAAGAAGGTTTAAAAAGTCCAGATAGCCCAAAGGGTCGATTAGACTGATCCCTTCGGTATTATTGAATTCTTCCAGCAATCCGAATCTCTCCAGACAGGCCTTTGTCCTGGGGTGTAAAGGAAGAACAAGAAACAAATCCCTGCTGATTTCTTGTAAGCACCGTATCAAGGGCTCCAGAGCATCTTTGGTGTCCACATTGCTGGGCCTGTGCAGGGTTATCAGGCCATAACGACCGTTAATTTTAAGGGTCTTTTTGATCTCAGACCTGCGGGCCTTTTCCAGGTGCCGGTGCAGGGTATCAATCATGACGTTTCCGACAAAAAAGATTTTCTCCTTGGGTATGCCTTCTCGTAATAGGTTGGTAACTGCCATCTCCTCAGTGACAAACAAGGCATCGCTCAAAGCATCGGTCAGAAGACGATTTATCTCTTCCGGCATAGAGCGGTCCCCTGATCGCAATCCTGCCTCAACGTGGACAATGAAAGGACGCTCTATATCAGTTGGGTTCTGTAAAGGATATTGGATCTTGGCTGCCACCATAGCACAGGCCACAGTAGAGTTCACATCCCCCACCACAATAAGCACGTCAGGCTGCTCAGCCAGAAGTACCGGTTCGAAACGCCGCATGATCTCAGCAGTCTGTTGGGCCTGTGAGCTGGATCCAACATCCAGGTTTATATCCGGATGCGGGAGACCAAGTTCGTCGAAGAAGCACTTGGATAAGCTTTCGTCGTAATGTTGCCCCGTATGCACAAGGATGTGTCTGATTACAGGTGAACTGCCGGCCCCGTTGTGACGCCGGATGGCCTCTACAATAGAGGCCATCTTCATAAAATTAGGTCTGGCGCCGGCTATTGTCATTATTTTCATAACATTATCTCATCGTGTACTGACATTATCATTTTCCTGTGGCAGATAGTTCTTTACCTCCTGCCGCAACTCTTCAATCTCCTCCTGCAAGGCCTCATATTCCGTCAATTTGCATTGCAAGAACCGAACGGTTATCCTCTCCTTTGCCTCCAGTCCATCAGGAGTAATGATGTATGCATAACTCCATTTGTTTCCGTTGTGCTGAAAGCGTCGGGGCCTCACCCATCCCTTGTCTATAAAAGCCTTGAGACAATAATTCGCCTTGCCTAAACTGATACCAAGCGCTTTTGCCATGGCACGCTGGCTCATCCTTGGATCAGCCTGGAGAACTCTGAAAAGACTGCGCTGCAGTCCATCGTCAAATACCATTTAAGTGAACGTCCTTTAAGTGAATTACACTGGGAATATGTATCCTTTCTGACAGGGAAAATCTAACCAAGTCTGAACATATCGTTCATTTAATGAACAGTAATTTGAGTGCAACCACATACAGATATCAAGTCAAGCAGGTAAACAAAGTGTCGCTCGTGCCCGGACCCCCTGTCTATGCAGCCTTCAAGGCCCACATCGGCACCAGGGTGGATACCTGCCGACGGAGTATCTCCATAAGAATCAATGCCCTGTCTTCCCCTCTGGCTGCCTGAAAAATCCCCTCGATATATTCCAGATTTTCTAGAACCACAGATACTCTATCACCCGGCTTGAATGCGGACCCCTGAGATCCAAGAGAAATAAGACCGCTTACATCCTCACGGACGCGCAGGCCTTCAATAACCCAGTCCGGCACGGGCGGATAATACTCACCGAATCGAACAGGACCGGTTGCCCCGATAGTACTCCTAATAGTATTCCACCTGCGATCTTCTATGGATAGATGCAAAAAAACGTAACCAGGAAATAAGGGACGATGGATCTTATCAATCCTGCGCGCGTGCCGTCGAATTGTGATAATAAGAGGCAAATAGACAATAAAATCTTGTTGTTCGTAATGTTTCCTTGCAACCTGCTCTTTTCTTGGCTGAGTTCTGATCGCAAACCATTCTCGGTTCACTTATCGTCCTCCGATTTTAATTTCCAATAAATTAGTGGGCAGAGCATTACTCGGAAAGAAACTTCAGGTTTTATGTTGTGTTTGAGACTTTCGGATGGATGACGACCTACGGCGTAATCTCCACCTGTTCCTTGATATTGTCAAGCATTTTCGGCCCGATACCCTTAATGTTCAGAAGTTCATCCACGGTCTTAAATGAACCATGCTCATCTCTGTATTTTATTATGGCCTCTGCCTTGGCCGGGCCGATTCCGCTTATGGATTCAAGAGCGGCCTTATCCGCAGTATTAAGATTTATTGCCGCAAAGGCAGAAATGAATAGAAAAAGAACCAGAACAATAGATCCCAAAATAGTTTTTAACATTTATACTACCTCCCTTGAAAATGAATTCCTCCGAAGCTCCACCCACTTGGCGAGCTTATCGATACCTAAAACAAAAAAGTTTAATCAGAAGAACCACTCACAAAACTAATGAGGTGCATGAATCTCAGGCCGCTGCTCTTGCTCTGTAAACCAATATGGCGTCTCTGAGGAACTTTGGCCGCCCGCAAACAGGCTATCCGGATCTTCAAGGACAAGGGCGTATTTTAACACGTCATCCATATGCTCAATCGACTGGATATGAATAGCGCGCGTCACCTTGGCAGGAATTTCTTTTAATTCTCTCTCATTTTCCTTTGGTATTAGAACATGTTCAATACCCCCGCGTCTTGCTGCAAGGAGTTTCTCTTTAAGACCACCTATCGGGAGTATCCTGCCCCTCAAAGTGATCTCCCCTGTCATGGCCACATTGTGCCTGACAGGAACCTTTAGCAGGGCGGACGCTATTGCTGTGGCAATAGTGATTCCTGCCGATGGTCCATCTTTGGGTATGCCGCCCTCGGGTACATGTACGTGAATATCAACTTTTTGATAAAAATCCCAGGGCAGCCTGAACTCATAGGCCCTTGATCGCACATAACTCATAGCTGCCTGTACAGATTCCTGCATAACATCACCCAGCTTCCCTGTAATGGTCAGCTTACCCTTTCCAGGCATAAGGACGGCCTCTATCTGAAGCAGGGACCCTCCGGTTTCGGACCAGGCAAGACCAGTAGCCACACCTGTCTGTGCGCTCTCTTCTGTCTGCCCGAAACGATAACGGGGAATGCCGAGGTGCTTATTAAGAGACGACTGGTTAACTTTGATTACCTGGCTTTTCTCGCGATTGCGTACTACTTCCATAGCCACCTTGCGGCAGATTGAAGCCAAAAAACGCTCAAGGTTCCTGACACCAGCCTCTCTGGTGTAAGAACGAATTATATCTAAGATGGCTCCATTACTTACCTGGAGCCGTTCAGGCTCCAGACCATGAGCTTCAAGCTGCCTTGGGAGCAAGTAACCATTTGCTATCTCCAGTTTTTCCTCCTCGGTATATCCCGGAAGCTCTATAATTTCCATTCTGTCTTGGAGAGGTAGCGGGATGGTATAAAGTGCATTTGCAGTTGTGATAAACAGCACCTGGGAAAGATCATAATCCAGATCCAAATAATGATCATTAAAAGCAAAGTTTTGCTCTGGGTCCAGAACCTCCAGGAGGGCAGATGCAGGATCTCCACGGAAGTCTGAGCTCATCTTATCCACCTCATCTATGCAAAACACAGGGTTGTTGGACTTGGCTTTTCTGAGCGACTGGATGATCTTTCCAGGCATTGCGCCAATATATGTCCGCCTGTGGCCGCGGATTTCCGCCTCATCCCTCACACCTCCGAGGGAAAGGCGCACAAAATTCCTCCCCAGGGCCCGGGCCACGGATCTCGCAAGCGAGGTTTTCCCAACGCCTGGAGGTCCGACCAGACACAGGATTGGCCCTTTCATCTTTTTAACCAGGCTCTGGACAGCCAGATATTCCAGAATCCGCTCCTTGGGTTTTTCCAGGCCATAATGGTCTTCGTTGAGGATTCGCTCTGCTTCAACTATGTCATGTTTGTCTCTGGTCTTCTCAAACCAGGGGAGCACTAATATCCAGTCAATATAATTCCTCACCACAGTGGCCTCGGCGGACAAGGGGGCCATCATCTTAAGCTTCTTGAATTCCCGCCGGATCTTGGCCGCTGCCTCCTTTGAAAGACGCTTGCGTTTTATTCGGCGCTCAAGATCTTTTAGCTCGGCCTGGGAGTCCTCTTTCTGGCCCATCTCCTTTTGAATGGCCCTGATCTGCTCATTGAGATAATAGTCTTTCTGGTTTTTTTCCATCTGCTTCTTAACGCGCTCTTTGACCCGCTGTTCCATCCGAATGACTTGGATCTCAGAACGCATGAGCTCATAAAGCCGTTCAAGACGTCTGCCGGGATGGATCTGCTCCAGCAGGGACTGTTTATCATGGACCTTAAGCGGTATGTGGGAAGCAATGGTATCTGCCAATCGGGAAGGATCCGTTATGGAAAAAATAGAAAGGGCCACTTCAGAGGGGATCTTCTTGTTATATTTTGCATACTCCTCAAAGGCACTAACCGTGACTCGTATAAGGGCCTCTATCTCAGGCGAGCGGTCTGATATTTCCGGCAAAGGCTCTGCCTCCACCACAAAATGTTCCCGATTGGGAAGATAATGTTTGATCTCGGCCCGTCGTTTACCCTCTATCAGGGCCTTGACCGTGCCATCAGGCAGACGAAGCAACTGGAGTATTGTGCCCAGGGTTCCTATCCGATAGATGTCCTTCTCCTCGGGATCATCCACCTTGGCATCCCTTTGGGCAACTAATAATATCTCCTGCTCATAAGACATGGCCTGCTCTATGGCCTCTACCGACTTATCACGCCCGACAAAAAGAGGGACCACCATATTCGGGAAAAGGACAATATCGCGAAGGGGTAAAAGTGAAACCGTCAAATTTTTCTTTTTTTCACTCATAGATCATACCCTACTATGATGCCTTGGCCTGAGGTTCATAGAGAAGTATAGGCTCTGACTTATTGAGAATTACATCCTCACTTATCACGCATTCTTTAACACCTTCCCTGGATGGAAGCTCATACATCACATTCAACATGGCCTGCTCCAGAATAGCCCGTAGCCCCCGGGCCCCTGTCTTTCTCTTTGTGGCCTCCTGAGCAATGGCCTTTATTGCCCCATCGGTAAAGTGGAGATCAACATCATCCATTGCAAAAAGCTTCTGGAACTGCTTCACCAGAGCGTTTCTGGGCTCGCGGAGGATTTTTACCAAGTCATCTTCGTCCAGTTCCTCCAGGGTCGCAACAACAGGAATTCTGCCAACGAACTCTGGGATCAGCCCATATTTTATTAGGTCTTCCGGCTGAATTTCCTTG
>CAZPBZ010000068.1:0-6802 GCA_964584765.1 uncultured Thermodesulfobacteriaceae bacterium | reverse complement strand
TACCCACACCGGACTTATACTCAACTACGTAAATGCCGACAGGGGTCATGTCATGCTGAACGGGCAGATATACTGTCAAGGAAACCCTCTTGATATATTTGAGAGAATCAAGAATTATGGCTATGAAGAGTGTGCTAAATGCCATTTATTCGAACAGGGCTTTAAGATATGAATTATTCAGAACACCATTACAATACAAAGGACTTAAGTGATGAGGACCTGCTGAAGACCTTCACGCCTGCCTCTGAGGTAGAAGGACCAAAAGATATAGGAGAGTTTGAAGAAGAAGAACTTGAAAGACTCAAGCAGACCGGAATAGATCTTACAAGTCCGAATAGGACAGGTACCTTTATTCAGACAAACTGCAGTGTCCAGAAGTGTGATTGCGGGTCACCGGGCATAGAGCTGCTTCCTATCACAGAGGCGCTCAAGAAATACGATGGCCTTAAGGACTATTGGTGGAAGCTGATATCAGCAGAGAAAGATTCTTTTACCAGGGAAGCTGATCAGGAACTCGATAACGGGTATTTCATTCGGGCTCTTCCTGGTGAAAAGGTTATTTATCCGCTTCAGGCCTGCCTTTACATCCGGAATGAAAACGTGGCCCAGCGCATTCACAACATAGTGGTAGCCGAAGAGGGTTCTGAGCTACATATCATCACAGGATGCTCCACCCATCCCCGATTGACCTCAGGGCTACACATAGGGATATCTGAATTTTATGTCAAGAAGGGGGCAAAGCTCACCTTTACCATGATCCATAACTGGGGTGAAAATGTCTACGTGAGGCCCCGTACGGGTATCAGGGTAGAGGAGGACGGCGTCTTTCTCTCTAACTACATCTCCCTTAAGGGGGTAAAATCTGTCCAGACATTTCCAACAGCCACTCTTGCCGGTCCAAATGCCATGGCCCGCTTTAACTCGGTCATCGTGGCCCCCGAGGGCTCAGATATAGACACTGGCGCCAAGGTCATACTTAAGGCCCCTGGAAGCAGGTCCGAGATAATATCCAGGACCATATCTTTCGGTGGCCGGGTAGTGGCCAGGGGACACCTTATTGGCCTTGCCGCTAATATTAAGGCGCACCTTGAGTGCCAGGGCCTGATATTGGCGGAACACGGCGTGATTCACGCCATACCTGAGCTTGAGGCCCATGTGGCGGATGTGGATATGTCCCACGAAGCAGCCGTAGGCCGAATCGCCCAGGAGGAGATTGAATACCTCATGGCCCGGGGTCTTGATGAAGAAGAGGCTACATCCACCATAGTCCGGGGATTCCTGGACGTAAAAATCAACGGTCTGCCCCCGGAGCTGAACAAAGAGCTGCAGAAGGTTGTGGAAGAGTGCCATAGGGGAATGTAATAATTTGGTGATTTAGTGATTTGGTGATTTGTCGTGAAAATAGGTCTGGCACAGTACGATCCTACAATAGGGGGCTTTAAGCACAATGTGGCCCAGATGGTTCGACTTGCCGGAAGGGCCAGGGATGAAGGGTGTGAATTGGTCATATTCCCTGAGCTTGCAATCTGTGGTTATCCCCCACGGGATCTGCTGGAACGTAAAGAATTTATACAGGACAACCTGCAGGCCATGGATCGGCTGATGTCCGAGGTGAAAGGGATTGCCGTCCTGTGTGGTTGCGTTTCACTAAATACCAAAAGGGCCGGGAAACCCATACACAATACGGCCATCCTGTTTGAAGAGGGAAAAGTCCTGGCCGAGGTGCACAAGCGGCTCCTTCCCAGCTACGATATTTTTGATGAAACCAGGTACTTTGAGCCAGGGACCGGGAGTGTGCCGGTCTCCCTCAAAGGACTTTCTTTTGGCATTACGATATGTGAGGACATCTGGAACGATAGTGACATCTTCCCCGAACATAACTATCCTGTGAACCCTGTGGCTGAACTGGCAGAAAAGGGGACTGATGTCTTTATCACAATAAATTCGTCTCCATTTGACATAGGAAAAGCCGCTTTTCGTTATCATATCTTGAGACACCTTGCCGTCAAATACCGCAGGCCCTTCTTTTATATTAATGCAGTCGGAGGGCATGACTGCCTGATATTTGATGGTAGCAGTATGGCCGTTGATCATACTGGGAAGATCATGGCCCAGGCAAAGGATTTTTCAGAGGATTTGGTCACAGTCGATACAGACGACCTGCAAGGTGAAAAGCACACGGTCTCGGTCTCTAAGGAAGAGTCTGTTATCAAGGCCCTGGAGCTGGGCCTGAAAGACTATACAACCAGATGCGGTTTCAGCAAGGTCGCGCTGGGTCTGAGCGGCGGGATAGACTCTTCTGTAACCGCCGCTGTTGCCGCACAGGCCATTGGCCCTGAAAATGTGCTGGGAGTCATAATGCCCTCTCCTTATACATCAAAGGCAAGTATTGAGGACGCAGAGGCCTTGGCCCGAAATTTGGAAATCCAGACCATTGCAATTCCCATATCAGACATTTTTAATTCATATCTTGGAACCCTTAACCCGGTTTTTCCCGGAAAAGAGCGGGATACTACTGAAGAGAACATACAGGCCAGGATCAGGGGCAACCTGCTCATGGCCATATCCAACAAGTTCGGCCACTTGGTACTCTCTACGGGCAACAAGTCGGAACTTGCAGTTGGGTATTGCACACTCTATGGGGATTTGAGCGGGGGCTTTGCCCTTATCTCGGATTTGCCCAAAACTATGGTCTATAAGGTGGCTGAATATCTTAACTCAGAGGGAGAAATAATCCCCAGGCGAGTGCTGACAAAGGCCCCTTCGGCAGAGCTAAGGCCTGGGCAGAAGGATCAGGACGATCTTCCACCCTATGACATCCTGGATGCGATACTCGAAAGGTATCTGGAACAGAACACCTCACCTGACCGGATAATCGCAGAGGGTTTTCATCCAGAGACAGTATATAAAATTGTTCAGATGGTTGACAGTAGCGAGTACAAACGTCATCAGGCCCCTATGGGCCCGAGGGTTACTACCAGGGCCTTTGGGTATGGTCGCAGGTATCCGGTTTGCCATGGATATAGAAGACAATTAGAAATTAGAAATTAGAAATTTGGAAAAAGGTACCTTTATATCAGCAATCCGGCCTGCTACCTCTGTAGAGGGGCTTTTTTGTGTCAGTTCCAAGCGAATGCTTGAGACAAGGAATAAAGAACCCTATCTGGCCATTACTCTCACTGACCGGACCGGTGAGATTGAGGGCCGGGTCTGGGAAGGGGCTAAACAGCTTGACACAGTGTTTGCTCAAGGAGATTACGTCCGGATAAGGGGAGAGGCCCAGAAATTTAAGGACATCACTCAGTTAAAGATTACTCACCTGGAATCAGTAAGGGACGATAGCGTGGACCCGGGCCTTTTTCTCCCTGTTACTCAAGCTGACACTGATGAACTCTGGTCAGAGTTCAGGAAGTACATCAGGGGGATCAAATCCGATGACTTAGCCTCTTTGTTAAATGGAATTTTCAAGGACCGGAAGATCAGCGAGGCGTTTAAACTGGCGCCGGCAGCAAAGAGGATGCACCATGCCTATATTGGTGGACTGTTGGAGCATAGCGTCTCGGTGACGAGGCTGGCAAATTCCGTCTGCAAGCTATATCCCTACCTTGATCGAGACCTGCTGGTGTCAGCAGCCCTGATTCACGACATTGGGAAAATAGAGGAATTTACCTTTTCCCGCCCTCCGATAGACTATTCAGACAGGGGCAGACTCCTTGGTCATATTGTACTGGGTATCTCTATTATTGACAGCTTTGTTGCAAGACTCGGCATAAAGGACTCCTCTCAGCAGATAGTCGCCCTGAAACATCTCGTACTCAGCCATCACGGTCAGAAGGAGTTTGGCGCGCCCGTGCTTCCTATGATGGAGGAAGCCATAGCGCTAAATTATATAGATGATTTAGATGCCAAACTGAACTATCTTGGAAAGCTGAAAAAAGATATTTCCGGGCCGACTTATTGTTGGACTGAGTACCAGAAGCTCTTTGAGCGTTACTTCTACCTTCCAAGTCCGGACGAAGTAGTGGAGGACAAAGCCCGGAAAGAGGCAATTGAAGATGCCGGCGCAGAAGACCGGGCAGATACCCAACCCAGCCTATGGTCAAAGAAAAAAACTGTGTGAACAGGCAAGTGCCGGCTGATATTTCAGGCCAGGAAATGCCCACCCGGGTCTTCGGCCGTATGATGAAAAAGGGCCTTTTGGCTCATGCCTATTTATTGGTAGGAGCTCCCGGAGCGGGTAAAGAGGCCCTGGCCTTTTCCCTTGCGAAGCTGCTCCTGTGTGAAAAGCCGTATCTCGGAGAAGATCTCCCGAGCCCGTGCGGCAGTTGCGCGGGGTGCATCAAGTTTGAGCACCAAACCCACCCTGATCTTGTAATCCTGAAGCCTCAAGGGGCAATGATAAAATTGGACCAGATCCGTGATCTGCAAAGGTCCCTGTCCTTTCCCCCCCTGGATTCTCAACGTAGAGTATGCCTCATACTGGAGGCTCAAAAAATAAATCTTCCAGCTGCAAATGCCCTTCTGAAGACCCTGGAAGAGCCCCCTGGCGGAAACCACCTTATCCTCACGGCCACCTCGGTCAGGACCCTCCTGCCTACTATTGTATCCCGTTGCCAGGTGATACATTGTGAAGGCCTATCAGTCAGCGCACTTACGGAGCGCATTAAAGAAGAGAGACTTTGTCCCTCTGACTCAGCCCAATTCCTGGCCTGTTTTTCAGAAGGCAGCATCTCAAAGGCCATGGATTTAATTGAGCAGAATATTTTTTCAGTGCGGGAAGGCTTGCTTGAATTTCTGAAAAGTAAGAGGGAAAAGGCGCTTTTCATGCTATTTGTCCTGTCAAAGCAGATTTCAAATAAACGGGAGAATATCCTCCTTGCTGTACAGGTAATCCGCACTTTTCTCAGGGATCTGATGATGCTTAAAGTGCTCAGGAAGAACGACAGGAAAGAACCAAAGGAACTAGGTGTTCAGATACTTTTCAACCCTGACTACGAGAATGAGCTTCAGGCGATCTCTCATCGATTTAGTTCTCAGGACCTGGCCGAGTATTGCCAATGGCTGGATAGAGTGGAATGGCTGCTGGATCGAAACATAAGCAGGGAGTTCCTGGCAGAGTCTGCTCTCATTTTCTGGATAAGGAAGCGCAGATAGTTCCTTTCAACTTGCTTCTTCGCAAGTTTGCTCACACTGACCCTTGCTTAACAATGTGGCTATCAGTTTTTGTAACCAGCAGTTAAGCGAGATTAGAGTTGACGAACTCCCAGTTGATAAGGTTCTTAATGAAAGCATCAAGATAGTCGCCGCGCCTATTTTGATAATCAAGATAATACGCATGTTCCCAGACGTCCACCGTCATCAAGGGCTTCAAGCCATGAGCTATTGGGGTATCGGCGTTTGATGTCTTTATAATCTCCAACTTGTCATTCTTCAGCACCAGCCATGCCCACCCGCTACCGAACTGAGTGAGACCTGCATTCTTCAACTCTTTAATGAAGTTGTCGTAGCCTCCAAAATCGGAATCAATCTTCTCTGCGATGTGTCCTGTGGGCAATCCCCCGCAACCAGGCTTCATGGATTGCCAGTAAAAGGTATGGTTCCAAACCTGGGCCGCATTATTAAAAATTCCAATTTTATCAGCATTATTTGCTGATTTTTTAATAATATCCTCTATCGTCTCACCAACTAGATCAGTTCCTTCAATAAGCTTGTTGAGGTTTGTAACATACGCATGATGGTGTTTTTCATGATGAAAATCCAATGTCCTCGAGCTGATATGTGGCTCAAGGGCATCTTTTTTGTAAGGAAGATCGGGCAGAGTAATAGACATATTTTTCTCCTTTTTTTTCATAATTCCACACCCCTCTCTTGAATAAAAAATACGCTTAAGTTTTTTGCAATACGCAAAAGAGTTAATAATATCATCATACCGACAACAAGCAGTGGTTGGCAAGTCCATTATTTTTCATAAGTATAATCAAAAAATAATTAACCGTGAAATCAATAAATTACTCTTCTTTAGAATGTTGAGAAGGTGCCACATTTCTCAACGTGGCATATCCTTTGAAAAGATAGGCTAAGATATCGGCTAATAGGCGCCATTAATTTGTAAGAACATGTTCGAAAATTTTGGGCCGTAACCATCCAATGGTTTGTTAATTCCATTCATCCAAGGAGAAAAGACTATGAAAGCAATGAAAAAACTGACGGCAATAGTGTGTATTATTGGTATGAGCATGATAGGGGCACAGGCAATAGCCGCCGATGGGCCGCAGGCCAAAAAACAGCTTAAGAAACGTATCCAGGCCCAGACCCAGACCATGTCAGGAACCCAGTCAGGGACTATGAACCGAAAACAGACACAGACACGGTCATCCTATTAATATTTTGGTTTATGAACAACAGCTCTCTCTGGTGGAGAGGGCCACCCATTGTAAGTTGATTTAAGCGCTGTCACTGTGTGTCTATACAGTACTGCTCAACAATACGTTCATCAAGATATATAGATCAGGCAGGGCCACTTGAGTGGCCCTGCCGATTGTCTTCATTGAGGGCGTGAAATTAAATAAATCCGGCCCCTTTTTCAGTCTAATTTTTGGGCAAGTTTGATACCATTGGTGTTGATGGTGATAAGCCTTTTTTTGTAGAGTGCGCCTATTGCCTTTTTGAATGTTTTTTTACTTACCCCAAACAGGGAGTAGATATCTTCCGGCGGGCTTTTATCAGTAACTGCAATACTGCCGCCAAGGTCTTTTATTGTTTTTAGAATGCTCTGGGAAATATTATCAACTCTTTGATAGCC
>CAZPBZ010000067.1:0-6843 GCA_964584765.1 uncultured Thermodesulfobacteriaceae bacterium | reverse complement strand
AATAGTAAATAGGTATCAGGGCCTCCGGCAGGTTCTGGCTCACTCCCTCCAATGCTTGCATGCTGCTCATGACAATGGGCACAATTGCCGGTAACATATCCCAGAGTACTTAAGGCACTACGTTCTACCCCGGTGCTATTATCTCCATGTGCAGAAAGACTATACGACCCTGCCTGGGCTACCGAAGAAGAAAATAAAATTATCAAACATAGCAAATAAACCTTCATGTTATTCCTCTTTTTCAAAAACAGCCTTTGCTATCCCTCTGCTCAGCGATCATCTGTTTTTTCTGCTCAGGTATACTTATTAAACCCCTATACCCCTCTTAATCTTTCGTTGTATGGCATATACTACAACTTCCTCCTGTTGGGCTCCCCCGATAGTCCCAGCGCATGAGCTTAAAATAAGGGCTTCCATGGGGACGGTGGCAGGAGAGACACTGCACCATGTCTGTGTTAATGTGCACACTAGGGTCTGGGGAGCTTGGCAAAGAAGGCCTGGCTACAGGCACAAGGGGGTCATAAGTGCCTGTCCCAGTGCCTCCTGCACCAAAGGCATTGGCATATTCACCTGAATTTGGAATGACTGCATCTGAAGGATGCATTTTCCATGGACTTGTACTGCCTTGGTTTTGGTGAAAATCACCATGGCAGCCTGTGCAAAATGCAGTGGTGGTATAGCCAATGTCAAAACCATAATAGACATCCGATTGAGACCCCAGATACTCATTGTGGTTACCTAAATCAGGTGTAGCTTCCCAATAACCATCCTCATAGGCTTTATCTCCTCGATCTGATACCCCCCCGTCGTCACACCCTGATAAAAAGCGATACCAGCCTTTAGAAACACTATCAACTAAACCAGATACAGTATTTTCATGATCAGTGGCATGATGCGCAGGATGAAGGTGACAGCCTTGACAGCCGGCGTTGGCATCATTGTCAGCCAGGCTATCATGGCAGCTATTAACACAGGTAACAAGGCTTCCTGGGGCCGTATCAAGATCATCCTTACTTGCTACACCCACCACATTATGGCCCTTGGCGGGATCGGTCTGCACCCAGTAAAAATTACCACCAGCCAGATATGTAGAAGGCTCAGCATCCCTTGTGAAAACAATAGGCACTTTGCAATTGCCTAATTCATACCAATCCGATTTGCTGTTATGAGAATGACAGCCCACACAGCCACCAACAAGGAGATGCTCGGATTCACTGGCGTATAAATCAGCGCCGCCCTGACTGTTATGCATGGTATGACAATTAGAACATAGACCTTCTACTTTAGCCAAGGCATGACCAGGGAGACAATAAATAATCATCAAAAATATTATTAAATAAGCCTTTTTTCTTCCATACATCGCAATTTTCTTACCTAAATTGAGCGATTAGCCTTTAGCAGTTAGCTATTAGTTTAATAATTACAGGATGTTTGCTATTACAAACTTTCACCCGTTGGGTGTTATTTCTAATTAACGTAATGACTTGATTTTTCAAAGCTAAACGCTAATGGCTAACCGCTAACCGCACAGGTGGAGTCTTTTGGCTTTTTTTTACTTTCTGCCCTTAAATTTGTCAAATTAAAATTCCCTCTTTTAATATAGGGCTGATCCGCTCCCGTGTTAAAAATCTGAGTTATTGAGAAGTTACTTCCGCTGCTGTTTTTGCCGGCAAATTATGAGGGTCTATATGGCATCGCAAGCAGTTTTCGAATTTTTCAAGCAATCTCTTACTATGTTGTTTCTTATGGCATTCTTCACATTTAGGAACATATTTATGTTTATTATGACAGGCCACACATGTTATATTATGATGTTTACTCTTATTTGTAACCAAGATAGCAGCTATTTCGTCATGGCAACCAGCACATATATTATTCGATGTATCTTTGGCGTATTTTAAACGTTGCGCAGGACTGTGAACAGGATGACAGACCAAACATTGCTCATCTTGAGTGAGGTTGGCTGTATGGGGCTCATGACAATTCATGCAAGATGGAGGGATGTAGGCATGTTTTTCATGGCAGGCTGAGCAACCCTGGTCTTTATGCTTGCTTGGAAACTGATTCATCTCATCACCTGGCTTTGGGTGACAGGTGATACACCCATCTTCTAAAGATGTATTCATAGGGATATTTTTGGGACTATGAGAATCTATGTGGCACTGGCTGCATTCAGCCAATGTCTCGCCATGAATAAGCCCATGGCATGTCTGACATTTAGGCATAATTTCAGCATAATTTTGTTTCAGCGGGTTATATGTATGATACTCCTGATGGCAATTTGTGCATTCAAATTGGTGTTTCCCGCCCTCTTTTCGGATCAGGTCATAAATCGGCAGGTGACACTGGCCACATTGTGCCGGCGTCAAGGCTTTAATTTTCTCAGCATATAACTGCCTTTTATCAGCCGCTCCTTCTTCAGGAGTCGTTTTTTTAGTCAACTGCGCACAAGCAATGAATAGTAAAATACATATTGTGCCCAACAAAACAAGCTTTCCTGATCTCATAACTCCCTCCATTGAACTAAAAAACAAAAAAAGGGGAACGCCTTTTTGGGCTTATCCCCCTTTTTTGTTTTATCAGTTAATTGCGGTTACATGCGCAAATCATGCGCTATGCTGTGGCAGTCTCCGCACTTTGGATATTTCTTGTGTATTGCGGGATTATGAGGCGCGTCACCATGACAATCCTGACAGGCCATGAGTTCTTTGTGAGTGGGATGACATTCCGCGCATGCCAATTCCGAATGCTTGGTCTGATGGGTCTTGAGCTGCCCGAATGGTACATCATGGCATCCGGCACATATCAGGTTCTTTTCTACTTCACCCGAATAGGCGATCTGCAAAGGCTCGTGAACAGGATGGCAAGCGAGACATTCCGGCGTGTTCATCGTTACCATCGGGCTGTGATTTTCGTGACACTCTGAACAATCAGGTATCCTGCCGTGTTTCTGGGAATGACAGGAGGAGCAGGCTTCTTCTGTGTGCTTGCTGGGGTGCTTGGTCAGGCTCTGTGCAACCTGGGTATGACATACCCTGCACTGCAGTTCAATATTGGATGGATCTGGTATTGCCACTACTGGTCTGTGGGGATCAGCGTGACAATCCGCGCATTTTTGAACGGCCTTGTCTTTGCCGTGAGGATTATCATGGCAGGCTGAGCATTTTGGCATGATCTCAGCGTAATTGTTCTTCAAGGGGTTATACGCATGATAGACTTTGTGGCAATCCGTACATGCAACACCAACATGCTTACCCCCGTCTTTTTTGATCCTCGTGAATTGATCCATATGGCATTGAGCGCACTCCCCGCTGGTGAGAGGCGTTACTTTAACATTATAAACGCTTTTCACCTGCTCAGGGGCCGACGGTGCAGCTTTTGCCGGTGCCGCCTCTTCTGACTGAGCAGGTTCTGCAGCCTGTAACGCCGCAGGCCGTTGCTTTACACAGCCAAAGCAGATGACTAAAATAAGCATACTTATTACTCCGATCAGCATTCCAATCCCATTTTTTACAGTCATTGTCTTAATCCTTTGTTTCAGGTTCTTTCCATTAGTTCGATTCCATTAATCCCAAATATTTCAATATTACCCTTGATTCCCAGTTTATTTAGCAAGATTGTGCGCATCTATATGGCAATCCAGGCAATTTGGCATTGCCTTGTGCTGTGTCGCCGAGTGCGGTTTGCCGTGGCATGTCTCGCATTGCGGGACAACAGGATGGACTCCCCTGTGACAAAATGCACAGGTGAAGGTCTTGTGTTTGGTGGTGGTCTTGTTCATGAGCTCACCAATTTCCTCGTGACACGGCGTGCAGTAAGCCCTCGGGGTCTCATTGGGATACTGAATTATCAACGGCGTGTGAACCGGATGGCATACGAGGCAATCCTTTGTTGTCTGGCCCTGTGCGTGTGGCTCATGACACTTGGAGCAGTCGGGAATCTCTCCGTGAAAAGTATGGCATAAAGTGCAGGCAACTTCTGTGTGTTTGCTTGGATGTTCCTGAAGTTCTTTGCCCTGTTCCGGATGACAGGTTAGGCAAGCTGAAGTGATATTGTCGTCGAGTTTTAATGCAAGAGGTTGGTGGGGATCGGAGTGGCAGGAAAGGCAGTTATCTAATTCGTAATGCGGTTTCCCTGTATGGCACATGGAACATTGCGGAATTGCTTCTGTCCCTAAGGGCGGATGTTCCGTATGACAATCCAAACAACCTACGGCCGTCTTGTGGAGACCACCGTTCTGTTCCACACTCGCAGATTCTGTTTTGTGACATTTTATACAGTCGGTATTTTGAAGGCTTACCGACTCTTGCGCTATGGCAACAGCGTTAAATGCAATCAAAATTGCTGCGGACAAAAAGAATGTGTTTATAATTTTAATAAACGATGCGGTTTTGTTCTTCATCCTTCAGCACACCTTCCTCAACTGGGACCGCTTTTTTGTTGATAGATCCCAAAATTTGAATTTTCATTCAGTCTTACCACAAATTACGTTTTAAAAATGTCTCAATTCCTTTCCCAATCATTCAATTAGCAAACCAACCCTGTATTTGTCAAGTAATAACTTCTACCACTGGATATTTCATATAAGACATGGGCAACAAGCTTATAATCTTTAACCAGACCGCTACGCCTTCTGTGCTGTGTCACAAAACTCGCCTGCAGCTTATATGAAATATCCGGAGCTTCTCGAAATTCTTGACTTTTTCTATTTCATTCTTAATATGCGTCTGGATTACAAGCGGGTGTAGCTCAGCTGGTAGAGTACAAGCTTCCCAAGCTTGGGGTCGCGGGTTCAAACCCCGTCGCCCGCTCCAACCCTTTTTGAGGTTCGTGCCTGCTCATGTCGATATTGGGTCGGCTGAGACGGATGTTTACTTCAATTAGTGGGGGTTTTTTGGTATTTTGGTAGTAACGTATAAATATCAATAATACTCTGCTAATGAAGTGGGCTAAGCCCACTTTATTTTTTTATGGCGCTCAACAAAAAAAACAAGGGACAACAATCAGAGATCGTAAGGGCACTTGTTGAACCAGTGGTGGTATATGCCGGCATGGAACTGATCGACGTGGAATGTGGCCGCGAGCCTTCGGGCATAGTCCTGAGGCTTATCATAGACAAGCCTGGTGGAGTGACAATCGATGATTGCTCACATATCAGTCGTCTGGCAGGCGATCTCCTGGACGCGAAGGATCCCGTGCCGTGGTCATACAATCTGGAGGTGTCTTCTCCAGGGATTAATCGACCGCTTAAGAAAAAGGATGATTTTGAACGTTTTGCCGGTCAGAAGGTCTTGATCAAGACCAGAGAACTAATAGACGGCCGCAGAAATTTTAAAGGCATTTTGAATGGGACAAAAGAAAATTTTATAGTCGTTTCCTCAGAAAAAACGATCTTTAATATCCCTTTTGAACTGTTAACCAAGGCACGGCTAGACATAATTTAAGTGCGTTGATTGATGAATTGCTAAGATACTAAATTTATAAGGAATAAAATATGGGTTCAGAACTCAAGATGATCATAGATCAAGTAAGCAGGGAAAAAGGGTTGGACCGAGATATCCTTATTGCTGCCCTTGAGGAGGCAATCAAATCGGCTGTTAAAAAACGATACGGTGTACGCCTTGACCTGGAAGTCAATTTTAACAATGCCCAAGGAGAAATTGAGGTATTTCAGTATCGTAATGTAGTAGAAGAGGCTCATGACAAGGAGACTGAAATCTCCCTGGAAGAGGCTAAGGAGCTTGACTCCAAATGTGAATTGGAGGACTGTATCGGCATCAAAATGGATATTTCAGCCCTGGGGCGAATAGCAGCCCAGTCAGCCAGACAGGTCATTATCCAGAAGATGAAGACTGCTGAAAGGGATCTTATTTATGAGGAGTTCAAAGACCGGAAAGGCGAAGTCGTAAACGGCATTATTCAACGCTATGAAAGGGGAAATGTCATAATCAACCTTGGGCGAACAGAAGCTATCCTGCCCACATCTGAGCAAATTTCCAGCGAAAGCTACCGCCGTGGTGACAGGCTCCGTGCCTACATCATCGAAGTGAAAGATACACAAAGGGAACCCCAGATCGTCTTATCCAGGACCCATCCGGAATTCTTGATTAAGCTCTTTGAGATGGAAGTGCCGGAGATCTCCGATGGGATAGTCCAGATCATGGGAGTGAGCAGAGAACCCGGAAGCAGATCCAAGATCGCTGTAAGCTCCAGCGAGTCTGATGTGGATCCCGTGGGGGCTTGTGTGGGAATGCGGGGCTCAAGGGTCCAGGCAGTGGTCCAGGAACTCAGGGGCGAGAAAATAGATATAGTGCCATGGAGTCCTGATCCGGCAAAGTATATTTACAATGCCTTGGCCCCTGCCGAATGTTCCAGGGTTATAGTAGATGATTCCAACCTGTCATTGGAAGTTATCGTGCCGGATGACCAGCTCTCTCTTGCCATCGGACGTCAGGGGCAAAACGTGCGTCTTGCCGCCAAACTCATGGGTTGGAGAATAGATGTAAGGAGTGAGACCCGCTATCAACACTACCAGGACCCTGACTATTATTCATTATTAGAGATATCCGTTATGACAGAGAACATCGCGGACAAAATCTATGACCTGGGCGTTACTTCACTTGAACTTCTTGCTCAGGCTGACCCTGATGAACTCTCGCAGAAAACTAATCTGAGTACAGAGTTGATAAGCTCATTGGTGGAAGAGGCCAAAAAGCTGATGGAGGAAAAGGAAACTGAGAAAGAGGATGCCCTGGCTGAAGAAATAGATACCAGTGGAGAGACCGGGACCGAAAAAGAGGATTTGCCTGAGACAGAAGAGAAAGCCGAGGACCACGAGTCTCA
>CAZPBZ010000066.1:0-6844 GCA_964584765.1 uncultured Thermodesulfobacteriaceae bacterium | reverse complement strand
TAGGTCGGGGGTTCGAATCCCTCCTGGCGTACCAATGAAAACAAGCACTTATGGCTTTTTGCTGTGAGTGCTTTTTTGTTGTATGATGCTATGTTCTGGTCACATACAACTAAAAACGGGGGGCCCAAAGGCCCCCGCAACTTTTAGTGAAGTGAGCCGGAAAGGGCATTAGGCCCAGAGTTCGACCTTGCCGGTTTCCAGAGAGTAATAGCCGCCTATGACCTTGAGCTCACCATGCTCCACCATCTTCTTGAGCGCTTTACTTTCTTCCAGGATCTTGGCGATCATCATCCTGGCGTTTTCTTTGGCAGCAGCATCAACCAGTTCTTTACCGCTCAGACCTGTGGCCTTTTTGGCTTTCTCTACTGCCGGCATGATGGTCTGGATTATTGTATCAATAGCAGGGGTATCCTTTGCGCCTGGATGCTCAAAGGCCTTGACAGTAGCTCCGACAGCACCGCATGACTCGTGACAGAGAACAACAACCAGGCGACTGGTGGAGTGCAAAGAAGCATATTCTATACTGCCCAACGCAACAGGATCAATAATATTGCCGGCGTTACGGATAATAAAGAGCCGTCCCAGGCCTTCATCAAAGATCAGTTCCGGCGGAACACGGGAGTCCGAACAGCCTAATATGGTTGCATACGGCCACTGGCCCTTGGTCAACGGTTTGCGGGCAGCAGGTCCAACGCCTGGATCAGATAGACGGTTCATGCTTACATACCGCTCATTGCCCTCACGCAGTGAGGTAATAGCCTCGTACGGTGGAACTGTCTCGTGTTCCCCATGGCCCTTCTGTTCCCCGCTGCCATGTTCTTCGGATGCAAAGGCGAACTTCCCATCGACCCGGGAGAGTGCGAGGGCAGCAGCACCTGTGGCAAAGCCTTTTAAAACTGAACGCCGTGAAATCATCTCGTACCTCCTTAACTTGTAGCTTTTCTCTTAATAAAAATGGTCAAGAATAAAAAAGTGTGTTTCTGCTTTTCAGGGTCTCAATCCCTATAGCGACATTTTGATCCCAAAAGGCAGGATTCATTAAAAAAATCTAGTACGTCTGAGGGAATTCCGGACGAACACTGATATTTCGGCTTATTCTGCACTTTAGCAGAAAATATGTCAAGATGAAATGGAGTAATTATTTCGTAACTACAGCAGAATATTATCAAAGATGATGAGGTCAAAACCAAATGAACCTTTGAACTCTGAACCGGTGAATGCTCACGCTTATTTACATTTAACGCTGTGGTCCTGATGGCTTCTTCCCTAAGCGGACCTTGAGACGTCTTAAACGATCTCCACGGTAAATAGAGACCAGAACTTCCTCTTCAGGCTCTTTGGTCAGCAGTATCCGAATTGCCTCGGCGTCTGATTTTACCTCTTCGCCATCAATTGCAACAATAATGTCTCCTTCTACAGGGTAAAGACGATTCCCGAGACGGAGGTCCTTCTCACTCCCTTTTATCCCTGCCTCGGCAGCCGGACCCCCAGGGGTTACATTTATTACAATAGCCCCTTTTTCAACTGGCAAATCAAGAAGTTTAGCCACAGCCGGGGTGACATTCTGAAGGTTCGCCCCCAGCCAGACACGTGCCACGCAGCCCTTGGAAATGAGCTGTGAAGCCACCCATTCAATGGTCTCAAAGGAAATAGCAAATCCCACTCCAGGTATATGTTCTGAAGGACTGAATATCAAGGTATTTATCCCGATTACCCCGCCTGATGAGTCAACGAGTGGCCCGCCGGAAGTGCCTGGATTTATGGATATGTCAGTCTGGATTACTTCGTGGACTACACGTCCGTCAGGTCTTGAAATACTGCGTCCGAGAGAGCTGATCACGCCCTGTGACACTGTGTACCCTGTTCCAAAAGGATCTCCCAGCGCAAAGACCTTCTGGCCTATACCGAGTTTTGTGGCTGCAAGTTGCATTGGGGCAAGGGATTCAAGTTCCTTTTGAGGCGCTCGCAACTCAAGTATTGCAAGATCGGTTTCACTATCGGTTCCCACTAATCTGGCAGGCCATCTACAGCCATCGGATAAGATCACCTCAATGGAGTGCGCATCACTGATAACGTGATAATTTGTCAAGATATGTCCGAGGTGATCCAGGATAAACCCGGAGCCTGAGCCTTTGTGGGGCACTGGATCTAGATAAGAGTCGGGCGCAACTGCTGTGCTGGTTACGTTTACAACTCCCCTTGAGAGCTTTTTGCAGAGGTCGACTGTATGTTGCTCCTCTGTCGTAAGTCCCATGCAAGGCAAAGGATTTAGAAAAACAGTAGCAAGAGCATAGAATAGGATACCTATTGAAATAAATCTGATCATGGGTCTATAGTCCTCCCATTTTAAGGGCCACAGCCACTATAAGAGCCAGTATCAAACGGTAATATACAAAGGGATAAAATGTGTGCTTGGCGAGATAACGCATCAAAAAAGCTATAACTAAGTATCCGGAAAGGCCTGCAGCAACAAAGCCCCAGAGAAAGTCCATGCCCAAGGTCCCAAAACCATCCTGCCAAAGCTTAAGGCCCTCGTATAACCCTGCTCCTGCAATTATGGGGGCGGAAAGCAGGAACGAGAAACGGGCCGCGGCCATCCTTTCAAATCCCAGGAAAAGGGCTATTGTCATGGTTATCCCACTCCTGGAGACACCAGGCACAATGGCAAGGGCCTGTGCTGTTCCGACGCAAACGGCATCTTTCCATCCGAAATTTTTAAAACCGCGCTTATGAGATGCCAGGCGTTCTGCTGACCACAGGAGCAAGGCAACCCCGGAAAGGGTCGCTACTACTACCCACGGGGAACGAAATACAGTGGAAGCCGCCCCCTCCAGGAAGTAACCTATAAAGGCCCCTGGCACAGTGCCTATCAGAACGAGAAAAAGAAGCCGTCTGTCTTCTTTTCTTGATGTCTTTCCAGGGACCAGAGATTTTGCCATGCCTACCCAGTCCCGCCAAAAATATAAAAAGACCGAGATCAAAGTGCCTAGATGAAGAGTAACATCAAATGCAATGGGGGTATCCTTGAGACTCAGAAAATACTCCGCCAAAACAAGATGGCCGGAGCTGGACACTGGCAAAAATTCAGTGGCGCCCTGAAGGATCCCAAGAAATATGGCCTCTGTGGTTGTCATTTCTGTATTGTGTAATCACGAAATATTAGATAGAGAAAAAAGTCTTTAAACATTAAACCAAAGTCTGCTATGATTCAATTAACTGATCGGCCATAGGTACCTAAACGATGAGGAATAAAAAAATCCCTTTGGGCCAATTGCTCATGATAGGCATACCGGGTACAGATTTGGATCCGGAAAGCCTTTCACTTATAAAAGAACATGGAGTAGGAAACTTCATCCTCTTTACAAGGAACGTAAAGGGAGGTCCTGATCAGACGAAGAAACTCTGCAATGATCTTAATGAGGCCTGTGCTGATGCCGGGGTTCCTCCACCCCTGATAGCTGTTGACCAGGAAGGAGGACCTGTCCAGAGGCTTGGCCCTCCTTTTTGGCCAGAAATTCCTTCAAACGAGGAAGTGGTTTTATCCAAAAATTCAGAGACCCAGGCAAATGTCCAGGCAGAGACCGCTGCAAAGATCCTTAACTCTCTTGGAATAAGGCTCAATCTGGCCCCGGTCCTGGATCTGGCTCAAACCGGGACGGAAGGTGTCCTGAAAGGGCGCTCCTATGGACCTGATCCCCTGGAAGTGTCAATCCTTGGGAAAAAATATATCCGGACATTACAGGCCAATGGAGTAGGGGCCACTGCTAAGCACTTTCCAGGCATAGGTCGTGTGGAAAAAGATCCCCATTTTCAGCGACCGGTGGTCACTGCCTCAAAGGAAACATTGATGCATGAAATGTCCCCATTTCGCGAAAGTGTGAAGGCAGGTGTAAAGGCCGTAATGACCTCTCACGTGGCATTTCCCGCGCTGGACCGGGACGAGCCCGCCACCTTTTCAAAAATCATAGTAAACGAACTCCTTCGCCGCGAGATGGGCTTTCAAGGTCTATTGCTGACCGACGACCTTGAGATGGGGGGAATCACCGGTCACGGCTCCTTAGGCGAGGCAGCAGTAAAGGCGGTTCTGGCAGGGCATGACCTCCTGTTAATTTGCCACAAGGCCCAAAGGGTGAGGGAGGCATTAGACGCCTTAGACAAAGCCTGGTCCCAGGGAATACTTAACACCGGGAAACTGGACCTGAGCCTTGCGCGAATTGATGGGATCACCTGATCACCACGGAGATGACCTTTGTGTTTCCTCCTGGCAAAATTTCTTTTTTCACCTCAGAGAAATGGTTCTTAAAAAAACTTGTCTCCTGTCTAAGAAGGGACTTAGACCCCAAATTTCCCGCTACAACCATCCTGATATAAAAAAGGAATTTAATTAACTTTTTCCTGGGGACCTCATGTTCCATCATGCAAAACTTGCCCCCGGTCCGGCAGACCCTTTTGACCTCCATAATGGTCCTTTCTCTTACCTCCCCCTTTAGTTCATAAAATGCGTGGGAGCAGGTTGCAGCGGAAATAGTCCTATCCTTGAAGGGGATGTGCTGGGCCTCAGCCTGTATCAGGACTATGTTTTTTATGTCTTTATCACGGATCTTTTTAGCAGCTTTCTGGAGCATTCCGCTTGAGAAGTCAAGCCCAATCACCAGGCCATGGCTGCCCACCTTCTCAGCCAGGAAAGGCGGAACAGATCCGGTCCCTGTACAGAGGTCCAGCGCCACGTCCCCTGTCTTGAGTCCTGTCCTGTCGGCCAGAGCACGACGAAGACGACCCTGGAGGTCGTGGGAGTGGAGTTCAATAATACGGTCGTAAACCTTTGAAAACAGATTGTAGTAGGATTGCCTGAGTGAGTTCATAGGTAGTTGTTAGTCAGCATAAGGGTAAGAGTTTACAAAAGACTCCGTTGATTAGTCTATGATTCCGTTGTAGAAAGTCAGAATTTACCGTAAAGACGCAGCGGACGCAAATGTAGCCTATTATGTAATTGTAGAATTTTCTTTGCGACCTTTGCGTCTTTGCGTCAGGTTCTTTTAATCATTCCATAATATTTTAATGTCAGAGGTGCTAAACTGAAACTGGCTATTGTTTCCCTGCCTTGTATGAGGCCCACCAGCCCTCCTCTTGGGCCTGCCGTTCTGTTGTCATATCTGAAGAAAAATTCACCGGATATAAGGGTAAAGGCCTATGACCTGAATATGCTTTACTACGACAGAGTCCTGGATGATCTGAGTAAGGGGAACTTTAAAATTCGCCTCTATGACTGGGATGAAGAGACCACAGCTCAAAGAGTCGGCCGGGCAGTAGATTTCCTGAAGCACGGCACACAGGAAAAATTCGACCTGAAGTCTTACCATCATTTTGTGACGATTTTTTTGAGCTTTGAGAATATCTTTAACGCATTCATGTCTGAAATGGCAAAAAGGCATCTGATAGGACTCTCAGTGCCCGATAGGGTGAAGATATTTTTCGAGGATCTCGTCGATCCGGTCCTGAATTATGCCCCGGACCTGGTGGGCCTTTCGGTCCTTTTTAATAGCCAGACTGTTTTTGCCCTGCTCATGGCCACTTTGATTAAAGAAAAAAGGGATATAAAGATTGTTTTGGGCGGGGCCAAACTCGGGGTCATGCTTTATCCAGAGAGGCTTTTCAAGGAGCCCTGGGTCTTTAGTACTAAGGACAGGACAAGGCAGTTGGAATTTGGGCAATATGTTGATTACCTTATTCCGGGGGAAGGGGAGAAGGCCTTGCTCAATCTTTGCATGGCTCAAGATGAGAAGGACCTGGCCGAGGTACCCAATCTTGTCTATATGAAAGATCAGGAGGTCAGAACAAATCCACCCCATGTCATTCACGACCTCGACCAGATACCTGAGCCGGATTTTAGCGACTTTCGCCTGGACAGGTACATAGGCCCTGAGGTAGTTCTACCTTTCTTGAGTTCAAGGGGGTGTCCCTGGGGAAGGTGCACATTCTGCACACATCATCATTCCTACTTACTCTATCGAGAGCTTGAAATTAAGGAGTGTCTGAAGCAGATAAGACACCTGAAAGAACATTATGGAGTATCATTTCTTAATTTTTATGACGAGATGATCCCTCCGGACCGTTTCAGGGACCTGGCCCAGGCAATAATTAATGAAGGAATAGAGATCTCCTATGCAGCATATGCCAAACCCATAAAAGAGTTTGATTCTGATCTGCTCAAGCTGATTCACCGGTCCGGGGGGCGTGTAATCATGTGGGGCGTGGAGTCGGCCAGCCAGCAGGTCCTTAACCTCATGAGAAAGGGGACAAGGATCAAAGAGGTGGAGAAGGTCCTTCAGGATGCCAGGCATGCGGGTCTTATGAACTTGATATTTATAATGTTTGGTTTTCCCACTGAGACAGAGGCGGAATTTAATGAGACCTTGAATTTTCTCGATAAAAACAAGGATTACATACATGCCCTGTCCAAGGGCAAATTCGTCCTGTCAGAAGGTTCTCTTATCCAGAGAAAGCCTGATAAGTTTGCAATTACCGAAATCCGGGAGGCAGCGGAATCAAAAGTCTATAACAGGGTCTTCGACTATCAGATCTCCAAAGGGCTTGGTCCCAAGGAGGTGTCGGCCCTGTACGAAAAGAACATTAAACATTTGGAATCCATTGGATTCACCCCCCGTTTCGGAGCTTATAGAGAGCACCTTCTGGCATATGCCGCATCAGGAGATATTAACCCGTACGGGTAAGTAGTAGTAACTACCATAACCAGGCTTGAGACGGCAACAGCGAAGATACTGCAGGCAAGGCCCTTCGAACGAGAGAAGGCAAAAAAGGATGCGAAAAGGCAGCAGGCCCATGA